>DTYY01000233.1 GCA_012961645.1 Methanosarcinales archaeon
AAAACAATACGAGTTTCGGTTAGGGGGAGACAACTCTTCATAACAATCAGCTCCGATGTATTACATGCTACACACAACCTGCCTCTATAAAAGCCTTCCCCCATCGAATATCGCTATGCAGAGCCGCCATGCAGCCACACATTGCCGAAAACTCGCGCGCAATCAGACAACCCCGCGGCAATTCCCCCACGCCCCCGCCACCTCCTCGCCCGCAACCACTGATCACTGCCCGCAGATATCTGCTAAAATGGTCTTCTGGCGATCTTCTATCCACCAAAAGCCGCCAGCATATCCTATCTACTGATGCGCGCGGGTTTGCAAGATCAACACCTTCCAGATAGAACTTATGCTGCGCGCATCCAGAAAGCCGAAACCATCCCCACAACACTACCGGAAAGACCTAAATTACATACTTCGATGAAATTGGCGATCTCCTTTCTGCTCGATGGTTTATCGAGTGAAGCAACCGCATAGAGAACTTTTCGTTCCTGTTCGCTTGCTCCATTGTACATAGCATCCCATACCATCTCTCCTAAATTCGAGTAGCGTCTCATTCAACGCAGGAGACCACCGGTCCAGCGTAACCCTGCCCTTGATCCCAGTATCATACAGATTGGAACAGAGAACCTGCAATTCATAAGGATGTCCCTCTGCATATCAGATCACAGTAGATGAAGTCGCCGCCCCACCCGGAAGGTAATTTTTGATCGAACTTTCGTGGAAAGTTTGATTGTAGAGCGTGTCCCGCACCGCAGGGACTCTTCCCGCCTTCCTGATGATCCAGTCAAACTCAGCCGGAGACATGTATTCACCAGATGTTGCTCCTGCCGATTTTGATATCTTTTCTTCCATCAAAGTCCCTCCGAGATCATTTGCACCACAATGAAGAGCGTACTGTGCGAGTTTGGTTCCAAGCTTCACCCAGCTTGCCTGAATGTTCGGGATGTGGGTGTGCAGCACGATTCGTGCGAGCGCATGCATCCGCAGGTCATCGATGCCGGTGACGCCGTAATTGCCGCTCGCAAGCATCTCACTTCCGAGTTCGCTGTTGCGCGGCATGAACGGGAGCGGCACAAACTCTGTGAACCCGTGCGTCTCCTTCTGAATCTCCCGAACCAGGAGGAGGTGGTCGATCCGGTCCTCTGTGGTCTCGATGTGCCCGTACATGATCGTTGCGGTCGTTCTGATGCCTTTGCAATGCGCGGCTCTGACGACACTTGCCCACTCTTCAGTATTCAGCTTGTCAGGGCATATCATCTCACGTACCCTGTCCACAAGAATCTCTGCTGCAGTTCCAGGCATCGTATCGAGTCCAGAATCTTTCAGCGCAGCGAGCGCGTTTTTGACGCCCACACCGTCTCTTGCCGCATGCCAGACCTCCATAGGGGAGTAGACATGCAGGTGGGTCTCAGGAAATTCGGATTTGATCGACTCGAGAATCTCGCAGTAATCTGCAAGCCGCATATCCGGAAGCAAGCCTCCCTGAATGCAGATCTCGGTTGCACCGATGCGTACCGCCTCTCTGGCCTTTTCAAGGATCTCGGGTATACTCATCCGGTAGCCATCACGGTCTCTGAACGCGCAGAACCGGCAGGTTCCGATGCACATGCTTGTGAAATTGATGTTTCGGTTGATGATGTATGTGGCAGTATCGCCGACCGCTTCTGCGCGTAGCTCGTCTGCCAGTCTAAAGAGTTCAGGAAGCGGTGCGGCGGCAAGGATTGTTGCATCCTCTTTTGTGCATCTGCCAGTGTGGGCGCGGTCGATCAGTTCTGTGGGAAGCATGTTTCGCAGATTTTCGAGTGAATCGATTGAGGAATGCAGACGATGGCTGCACTTATGCCTATAGAAACTCGATGTCGTCGTCGATTGGTTCGGTCATGGCACTCCCGTCGCAGGCATTGATCCTGATGCTGCTTCTTGCACCGTCAACCACCCAGAACGGCAGATAGACCAGTTCTATGTCGAGATTGACGTCTCCAGGTCTTGGTTTTACGGTTCTGTGCTCGGTTATGATGGCATCACCGGATTTACTGGTGAATGACATGGTTTTTGTGTTGCTTGTGATCACATCGTCCAGTATCTGCTTCTCAGCTTCCTCTTTCGCCATAACCAAACTTTTTATCACGTAGTTATCGCAAGGAACTGATAGTTGATCTTGTATCTCCATTATGCATCCGTATTTCTGCTTGTTGAGAGCGTTGATCGCACCCGAATCGTGGGCTGATATGTGCACCATCTTCGTTTTATGCTGCTGATACCCGTTAACAGCGTATTTGTAATTCCAGAAAGGCACAAATTCGATGAAAATGTTCCTTATATCGCTGACAAAACCTTTTGCAGTCGAGATCGCACGTTTTTCCTCCACCATGATCGGAGCGCATCGCAACTGTAGCAGATCCCGCGAACCAGCAGCATCAGATGTGCCAGCAACAGTTTCTCTGCTCTCTGGCATCGGAATTCCGCCATTTCTGCCGTAACTACCATAACCATAACCGGTTGCTCCCAGAAAATCGTAATGTGTGCCCTCTGCCTCTGCAAGGATCGCCTTTCCTATGCGGGTCTCGAGTTCGTCACGATCCCATGTCCTGACGCCGTTCTGATCTGCGAAAACACCTGTCCAGTCGGTGATTTCGTCGGATATGAATAAAGCGTCGTGTGATCCGCGTACAGCGCCGGCAAAACGCCGCAGATCATCCTCGTTCTCTCCGCAACGGATGTGTGTTATCTTTCCATCCTTCTCCACCACCAGATCAACCATCGAATCGCCCCGATCGGCATCCAGCAGGTTCATCGGACTATCCCAGCCTGTATTATACGGCTTTACAGCATAGCCCTGTGATTTCAGAATATTTGTGAGAATATCAAGTACGATCTGTTTGTTCATGACTTTTACACCCTGATCAGCTCACGCAGACGAGCGTCCTCCATCGGAATCGGTACCACTGATTCTTCGCAATTCATGATCGCAGTCGCAAGCTTTCGGTACACACCGGCAATTGCGGAATCCGGCGCTCTTTCGATGACGGAGAAGCCTTCTCGCTCGCATTCCTGCACGATATCGTCTTTCGGTATGAATGCAACGAGTTTGCTTCCGATTCCAGATGCAAACTCGGTTACAATCTCTTCTTCCCGTGTAACGTTTCTTGAATTACAAATTACTCCACTAAGTGGCATGTTCAGCTTCTGAAGTCCCTTTCCAATGTTATTTGCAGCATAAATTGGCATATATTCACCCGATGAGAGGATGTATGCCTCGTTGACCAGATTCTTCTGGATCGGTGCCGCAAAGCCGCCACACACGATATCACCGGGCACATCATAGATCACGAGATCGCTGTCCCTGATGGCGGATGTGACCTTTTGCAGCGCATTGACAGCGACAATGATACCTCTGCCGGCGCAGCCAACTCCTGGCTCGGGTCCACCGACTTCTACGCATTTAACGCCCTTGTAGCCGTTGTAAACGACGTTTTCCTCGCATAGCTCGACTCCCTTCCGTATTAAGTCCATTATCGTTGGAATCCGCCTGCCATTGAGCAGTGTGATCGAGGAATCACTCTTTGGATCGCATCCGATGATGGTGACCGAATATCTTTCGTCGGCGCACGCGGCTGCGACGTTCGATGCCGTGCTGGACTTGCCAATCCCGCCTTTGCCGTAGATAGCTATTCTCCTTGCCCTGTACATACATCCTCAAGCGCAACGATGTACTCTCGATATGCTGTAATCAGATCGGTCGTTTTGTCCATGAAAAGATGAATGCACTCGTAAAAATCAGAGATATATGCCTCAGCGTCCGGATAATCCGATTCTTCCAACCCTGATATCGATTTGGATGTCTCTGAAAATTCTTTTTCGCAGACGTCCACAGCATCCCGGAGTTCAGATAAGATGTTTGGGTCCATGTCCGGTACTCTCGCTACCAATGGTATTTAATTTAACTGGTGCATGATGTGGCCCAGATGAAAGATTTACAAAACGCCGACCCGAATAGTCGTTCATGAACACTCTTCCCAGATATCACCGCATCTCTGCCGACCGCAAGCCAGCGCGTTTTCTGATTGCAAGGAACCTCCCTGTCGAGTTCGATGAAGATGCGCCGCTCGATGATCTGTGGGATATCCACGATGATGCGATGCAAAGATTTGACCGGTCAGAAAAGTTAGTAAAACGCGATAAACCGAACGAAAAATCATTACTCGATCTCAAAACGGTAATAGCGGATCGCATACTTGAAAAATGTCATTTCTGCGACCGGAGATGCGGTGCGAACCGTAGAAAGGGAAAATTTGGCTATTGTAGAATCGGTGCGGTTTCAAGATATTCATCAGAGTTCCTGCATTACGGCGAGGAGCCTGAACTCGTGCCTTCACACACGGTTTTCCTCTCTGGCTGTGTCTTTTCGTGCGTCTACTGTCAGAACTGGGGGATATCGACAAATCCGGACCTCGGAATGCCGATTATTCCGGAAGACCTCTCAAAAATTGCTGCAGCAAAGCGCGGTCTCGGCGCCAGAAATCTGAATTTCGTGACTCCGACACCACATCTCCACACCATACTACACATCCTTGCCGAGATGAGGATAAATACTCCAGTCATCTGGAATTCCAATATGTATCACTCAGAAGAGGCTGCGAAACTTTTATGCGGCGTTGTGGATGTTTATCTCGGAGATTTCAAATATGGAAATGATGGATGTGCAAAGAAATATTCAAATGCCGAACATTACTGGGATACAGTCACAAGAAATTTTCTGTATGCTTACAACGACTCAGAAATCCTGCTGCGGCAGCTCGTACTGCCAGGGCACGTTGAATGCTGCACCGCACCGATCATCGAATGGGTGCGCAAAAATATTCCAGAGATCAGGTTCAATCTGATGTTTCAGTACCGACCAGAGTATCTGGCGTATAAATATCCTGAGATCGATAGAGCACTCACGCACAGCGAGGAGGCGCGGGCGCAGGAGTTGTTGATGAAGAGCGGGATTTTGGGCTGAAATATCGGATCACATGAAAAATTCCTGGTTCTGACGGATTCTGTAACCAATAGATTTTTAATGAACGAACCTGTCACACCTGTCGAATCCACCTTCTGTCACGAGTGTATGAAGGTGAGGGTTGAAGCCCATCTGCCTGGAAAACGGGTGTAGCACAACGACAGCACCTGCAGTCAATCG
>DTYY01000234.1 GCA_012961645.1 Methanosarcinales archaeon
TACAGCCGCAGCGCCCCTTTCCGGGAAATAGTTGAGCACCACGCCAACTGCCTGCCTCTGTACTGGCGAAGCGTTCATGTCAGACTCGTAACCAAGCCCGTCAGGACCGGGCACCCCGAAATAGAAGCCTGTGGAAAATCCCCGGTTATACTCGATTTCCAGCCGTTCTTTCAATTCATGTGACTGCGCAGGCGTGTATGATCCATTCTGGCAGGCATTCAACGCTTCGCGGTAGCATCTGGAGACTGCAGCTGTATAACCTGCATTCCGCAACCTGCCTTCCACTTTGAAGGCGTCAACGCCGGTATTCAGCAGTTCTGGCAGATGTTCTATCATGCAGAGATCTCTTGCACTGAGTAGATATCTGCCACCCAGTTCTACCTCTGCCCCGTCTTCGGCGTGCAGTGTCCACTGCCAGCGGCACGGCTGGGTGCAATCACCGCAATTGGCAGACCTTCCGAGCAGATAGGCTGAAAGGTAACAGCGGCCAGATACCGCCTGACACATAGCGCCGTGCACAAAGATTTCAAGTTCCATGTCAGTATGCTGCCTGATCTCCCTGATCTGGGGGATACTAAGCTCCCGCGACAGTATCACGCGGCTTGCACCAAGCGTTTCGTAAAATTCGGCTGCCTTCCAGTTGGACACGTTTGCCTGTGTAGATATATGCACCCGAAGACCCCGGTCCAAAGCAGCACATATCACGGCAGGGTCATACGCAATGACTGCGTCCACGTCCGCGCTGACTGCTGCATCGATTGCGTCCGCAACATCTGGCTGATCCCCAGGGTAGATCACGGTATTGACTGCCAGATACGATCGCAGCCCATAGCCCCTCACTTTCTCTGCAAAAGCGCCGAGGTCGTCTCTGGTGATCTCCTGCGCCCGTGCTCTCAGACTGAACCGGTCCAGCGAAAAATAGACGGCATCGGCGTGGTCTTTGCATACCGAGAGGGCAGCAAGATTCCGCACTCCCACGACCAGTTCCGGAATCAGGTTATGTCTGCGTTGGTTGCCCATGAGGGTAGCGTGGGATTGCTTCCTTAAATGAGTTGTTGTTTGGGGATTCTGTCATAGCTCCCGGGGGTCCCGAATCAGGGCGGGTGCAAGATTTGAGGACTCGAAACTACACCTCACCGAATCATCAGCCTGATGAGCTCACTCCCAACCTTCAGCCCGTAAGACCCATCTGCCGCCGATCTCTCATCAAAGCGGATAACATCATCAGCCCCATGTCCATAGATCGCAAATGGCACCGGATCTGCCGTATGCGTCCGGAGCGGTATCGGTGTGGGGTGATCTGGAAGCACCATGATCACGCAATCGGAACAGTTGTCAAGAACCCTTCCCACAACCATAGAATCGAAGTTTTCGATCGCTGTGATCTTCGCTTCAACGTCACCGGCGTGTCCAGCCTCATCAGGCGCCTCGACATGCAGATACACAAAATCGTGATCCCCCAGAGCCCGCACTGCATAATCCGCTTTTCCGGCATAATTGGTGTCGAGGTAGCCTGTTGCACCCGGAACCTCGATCACGTCCATCCCCGCGTATATGGCAAGCCCTTTCAGGAGATCGACTGCTGAGATCATTGAGCCAGAGATTCCAAATGTCTCCTCGAATGATGGAAAACTTGGCGCTCTTCCCTGACCCCAGAGCCAAATGTGGGTTGCTGGATTTTTTCCGGCGTGGACTCGCTCTTTGTTGATCGGATGGTTTTTGAGCACCGCCACTGACCTGCGGATCAGATCGGAGAGCATCGCACAGTCCTCGCAACGTGGCATCTGCGACTCAAATGACTCGCCGAGTACGTCGTGCGGCGGCGTGCATACCGTTGATGCACCGATCCCGTCTGTCACCATCAGGTGGCGGTAACTGATCCCGGCGTGGAAGCGGATGCGATCCGAGGAGAGCGCTTCATCGATCGAGGAGATCAGTTCTGATGCCTCCTCGCTTGAGATGTGTCCTGCGCTGTAATCGGCTATTGTACCGTCTGTTACCGTGATCAGGTTGCATCTGAACGCGACCTCGCCCTCTGCAAGCGTTACCCCCATACTTGCAGCCTCAAGCGGACCTCTCCCTGTATAGTATCTCTCAGGAGCGTATCCGAGAACCGACATATTTGCGATATCGCTTCCGGCAGGCATCCCCTCTGGAACTGTTCGTGCAAGCCCGCATCTGCCGTGCTTTGCGATGTAGTCCATGTTTGGGATATTTGCATGGGAAAGTGGTGTCTTACCGCCGAGTTCGGGGAGCGGCACATCCGCCATCCCGTCGCCGAGGAGAATCACATATTTCGTGTGCGCCATCACTTCCATCATTCGTGCGATTCGTCTTAATAATATTTCAGGCGCGTGTCTGGCCGGCAGGGCTGGATGGTTTCGAGTGTTTGGTGGCTTTGCGATTGAGCAGCGACTGAAGCGGTGGTGGGGGCAGCGACCCGGCAGATGTCTTCTATGCATACGACATGATCGGGCGAATACTGTGTGGTGGGTAGGGGGTCGTTGGACGCATGTATCTTGTTACGGTTTTTCTGAAGTTCATCCAAGGATTTTTGAAAAATTAACATTTATCAGTACTTCCGAAACTACTGA
>DTYY01000235.1 GCA_012961645.1 Methanosarcinales archaeon
AAAAGGTATGTTAATCGGTAAAGATGGGAATGGCATTAAGAGAATTGGTCGAAATTCACTCAAACTTCGGTTGTAAATCTGATCTGCATGCTTGAGCAGGCTCGGTAGACCGATCACAACAACCCGCGACTCAGCATAAACTCAGCATTCAGCACCGACGCGCCAGCAGCACCCCTGACCGTGTTGTGCCCCATCGCGATGTACCTGATCCCTTCCCTGATCCTGCCCACCGAGACGCTCATACCATCTCCAGCGTTCCGGTCCAGTCTTGGCTGCGGACGGTCGGGCTCGTCATGAACGATGATCACAGGCTTTGGTTCAGTTGGGAGATCGAGCCCCGGATCAAAGTTCAGGAACGCACCCCTGACCTCCTCTGGAGTTGGATCGTCCGCCAGACTGATCCAGACCGCCTCGGTGTGGCCGTCGAGAACAGGCACCCGGTGGCAGCTTGCGCTGACATCGAATACTGCGTTGACAACGGCATTGCCATCGAATGTGCCGAGCAGTTTCTGCGCCTCATTCTCGACCTTATCCTCCTCTCCGCCGATGTATGGGATGACATTGTCGAGGATCGCCATGGATGAGACGCCATCGTATCCGGCGCCAGAGACCGCCTGCATCGTTGCAACCTTGACGTCCTCGATTCCGAACTGCACCATCGGCTTTAAGGTAACAGCAAGCATGATCACCGAACAGTTCGGGTTTGTCACGATCGCACCATCCCACTTCCTGGAATCCCGCTGGACATCGATCAAGCCGAGGTGGTCCGGGTTCACCTCGGGGATGATCAGCGGTACATCAGGCGACTGCCTGAATGCGGATGCGTTGCTTGCAACCATGAAGCCGGCGCGGGCAAACGCGGGCTCAACGGTGCGCGCAACGTCAGCAGGAAGCGCTGAGAACACGATATCAGCGTCAACCTCTTCCGGTTTCATGGAGACCACAACCCGGCTCCCGATCTCACCCGGAAGCCCGGATGCAAGCCTCCAGTCTGCGGCGCGTGCATACTGTTTGCCTGCGCTCCTCTCTGATGCTGCAAGTGAGCTTAATTCAAACCACGGGTGGTCTGCAAGTGCCTCGATGAATCGCTGCCCGACAGCACCGGTCGCACCGAGTATCCCGACCTTCAGCGTCTCCATAAATCCGCCCCTGCAAATGCCGTATCAACAAAAATAAAGGATGGAAGACCTTTTCAGTCTTCCATTACGATCGCTTCGCTTGGACAGACTTCCACACAGGTACCGCATTCGGTACACTCATCCATATCGATCACAGCGATGTCGTCGTCGCTCATAGAGATTGCTTCTGCCGGGCATTCGTCCACGCAGGTTCCGCAACCGGTACATTCTTCTTCTATTACTTTTACTGTCATCTTCCTATCTCCTGTACTGAATTATGCCATTACATTTCGCACCGATGCAAAATGTATGCGCCAAAGTGTCATTAAACACGTGTAATAAATAGTTTTCGTCTGGAGGTCCGAGAAAAAAACCGCGTCCAACCGCCCTGACTTTCATCGTCTAACATCACACCAAACCTCACTACAACGGAAAATACATGAGCTCCCAAAGACCTTTTTTCAGGCAGATGCGGAAATAGAGATCACATAAGAAGGGCTATTGGATCACGAAACCCGGGAAGGTTCCATCACCCAAACATCCCGTGCGGCTCGCTTTCATCCTCGACCACCATCTTCTCCAGCGCATGTCTGAAATCATTCATCGAGACAACATGCCGCCGCTTTCGTATCGCATTCATGCCCGCTTCGGTTGCGATGATCTTGAGATCTGCGCCGGTAGCACCCTCGGTCTCCGCTGCAAGAACAGAGAGATCGACATCATCTGCAAGCGACATCGCTTTCGTGTGGATCAATAGAATCTGCATCCTACCGTCCTCGTCTGGCGGCGGGATCTCGATCAGCCGGTCGAACCTGCCTGGTCTTAGCAGCGCAGGATCCAGGAGATCGATGCGGTTGGTCGCTGCCATCACCCGCACGTTGCCACGGTCCCTGAAGCCATCCAGTTCGGTCAAGATCTGGGTCATGGTGCGGTTCACCTCTCCTGACCCGACCGTCCCATCGTGCGTGCGCCTTGCGCCAACAGCGTCGATCTCATCGACGAAAAGGATGGTGATAGGGGTCGAATTTACAAAATTGCCTCCTGAACACGATCGGGGATTGATGCCGCCGCCTCAACAGGGCGGACGGGCGCCATCAAGAAGGTTGGATCATCTTTAGCATTCTGGATTCTTACTTCCATCTTTCCAGCGGTGAAACCGATTTTGTGCAGCATGCCTTC
>DTYY01000236.1 GCA_012961645.1 Methanosarcinales archaeon
CGCTCTGATGGCTGGTGCATCAGCAGACATCAATGAATCGGTCATCCCGCATCTGATTGTGCTGCTTGACGATCCTGACGAACGTGTCCGTGCTAATACCGCGCAATCGATCCGGCGCCTCGGACAGAGGGATAAAAAACTTGTGCAGTTTGCGAAAGACCCGCTTAAGCGCCATTTCGACGATCCAAGCGATAGGGTGCGGGATTCCGTGATTCAGGCGTATCAGGCGGTCTGGGGCGATGTGCCGGCTGGGGCTGAAGGGGGGGTTGAAGCAATCAAGCCGACTGAAGCGGCGGTGGAGCAGGTTGAAGCGGTTGAAAAGACCGAAGAGACCGAAATCGACGTCGTGGAGCCGGAAAAGCCTGTGAAGGCGGTGGTGGCGACAAAGGCGGCATTGACAGATGCACAGCAGAAGCGCCTCCATGAGCTGAGGCAATCGGTGAATCAGTCGATAAACAACCTTCCGGCGGGTTGCGATCTCTGCATCCCGTACTATCTGCGGGGCATTTGCACCACAATCCTAGATATGGTTGAGCATGCACACCGGGGAGATAGCGACGCAATCGATGAGATGCTCGACGCAGCCGGTCATGTTTGCGATCGTATCATCGAGCTGGCTGAGAATGGCAGATTCATCGATCTCTGCATCTCGAGCAATATGGGTGCGTTCGATGACACCGGATTTGTATCCGGATTCGATGAATATCAGGACCGGCTGGATGCCCTGATCAGCGATCCTGTAAGCTTTGTTGATTCGTCGCACGTTGAAGAAGAACTCTGGGAACTCGACAGTGTAATCACGAGAAAAATGAGCGAACTTGCGATCATACCGATCTCCGGGTTGTGGAAGGTGTCAAAAAACATTTTTGATGATGCATCCGATGAATCCGGGATCAAACGTGCGTTCTTAATCCTGATAGCTGCGATCATCCTCCAGAGAACACGTGAGATGATGGAAAATCCAGAGATCGTACGCAGATTGCGGTTGTAGTTCGTCGCAGGGCAGTTTGCGCAAAGCATCAGCGAAACCCTCAAAACTCAAAATCAAAACTCTCGGGCAAAAAGAGAACCCTGCGGCGCAAAAGCACCGCCAGCACCGCCGCTGCAGCCCAACCTCAGAAGATCTCGATTGCGCCCACCGCCGCCTGCAGGATCATGAGAGCATCGAGCGATGTGACCGCGCAGTCACCGTCCACATCCGCGACTGAGTCAAAAGGGCGGCTGCCTGCCACAATCTCGAGTGTGATCACCGCATCTGCCGCCGTGATCTCGCCATCGCCGTTAACATCGCCGCGGACCTCAGATTCACCGCATAGGGTCCGGTGCCAGTAGCCCGCCTCGATCGTGCTTTGCATTGCGTAGCTCCCAGAAGTCGTCTCGCCGCCTCCGCTGCCAACAACACTCCAGTTCAGGGCGTAGTTCTCTGATGAGTGTGCGGATGCAGCGCACGGCTCAAGAAGGCAGAGGAGCCAGACAACTGTGATTACGACTGCTTGTTTCGTCATTTGATATCACCTCATACATCACTCAAATTGTATGCTGCCGTATCGATTCAGTTTGACAGAACCGTCATAGATGCGGATCCCTTTTGTTCTATCGCCCCTTGTGAAGAGCCGGGTGTTCTGAGAACTTGAGCCTTCGAAGCGGATGGAGTTGCCTGTCGCGCTGGTGCAGGTCACTGTGATATCTGGCAGAAACTGGAGGTTCTGACCTGCTTCAAAGGTGGCGCTGTCGCCTGTAGCATCCCGGTCGAAATATCGATAGGGAAATGACTGTCGGGCGTAGGTACCTGACAAAGAACCGTACAGGGCTTGTGCCGGGAAGATGTCTACAAGCATCTTTTCCTTGTAGTAATGACCTAAATGCAACGCATCCAGTGTATACCATGTATTGTTGCCGTCTGGAAAGGTGCCGGTCCATCCCCAACCATAATTCATGTGGTACTGCCGGATGACCGGGCTGCCGATTTCCTGCCAACCATCAGCCACGATCTGATGGTCTTCGACACGGTATTGCACTGGCCTATTTGCGTTTAGATCGGATTTCATGATGTTGAACCATTCCACAGCACTGTAATCGTCTCTATCCCTCCAATTACAGTTGGTTGAGTAGCGGAAATGATCTTCGAGCGCATCATCCACTTCATAGTATTGAGTCCACGATTCGTCACAGCCGTAATGCATATCCTCTGCAATCCCCACTTCGCGGCACAATTCAGCTACCGCATTGATCTGTTCTGAGGTCGAGAGAGTTGTAACGCGGTCAAGCATGTTAGGCCAATCATAGTGGTCGCTGTATGGTGCGTCCACACCATAGGGGGGCCAGTTCCAATAACGCATAATCTGCGAGCTAGCCGTAGCTACACAACCAACCACAGCTCGACCATTTGCAGGGTCAGTACACCCCAGATCCGGACAATGTTCGTTGTAAGGCGGACCCTGATGCCAGCGCGAAGAGAGCAACACCTCACCTTCCTGATAGTTCATGGTAATGATTGCATCACTCTCCAATTCCTCCCAGGAACGCTGGTAATTGATCTCAAAGGTATCTTCCAGGGATTCTATCGAAGCTAAATCGATTTTACCTATCTTTACCTCAATCTGATCAAGGATACGTCCCATACCTCCTTTTATCAGGTCAGCCATGCCTTTTTCAGACTCAGGATCCAGATCACATGTTGCCGAGTACGCCTTGACCGGAGCCAGTTGCTTGTAAAGAGAGATCACTATGAAGCCCTGCGGCTCCACATGGCAGAAATATCCTATGACCTGCTCATCGCGCTTAAATTCCTGGATCTCTGCAACCTCTGCTGTCTCGGATCCGCCCCAACCTCCCTTTTTCTCGATTATCAGGGTGATCCAGTTCTTCGCCACAGCCTGGGCATCGTCCATGGTTGCCATCTCAGCCATAACCGGTGGCGATAAACCCATTATCACCAGAAAAGTGATCAGGGTTGTCGATACCAATCGTTTCATGGTAATCACCCGAACTGGCTACTGCAAGGTTACGAGAACCAGTATCTGTCCCTTCTCGCCTTTTTTCAGCCTTTGCATCGCCTTGCCCAGAATTGCGCCCCGGGCACGCTCATAATCCGTGGATTTCATCGCATATCCCGGTGTCGAGGAGGTTGTGAGCATGTCACCTGGCTCCACCCCCTCTTCTGTTGCATCCACGTTGCAGTAGACTCTGCCTGCCAGAGCAACATCATAGTCGAACTGGTCAGCCCCAAGGCGCACACCAGAACCCATTCCACCGGCACCAGCCACGATTCCGGCAACCTTGGTGTCATAAGGTGTATCACTGATCGTTAACTTGCCAGGGTTATCTGGGTCGATGATCAGCACAGTGCCGGGAACGATCTCGGTCTTATCCGAAACATCGAATCCCTCGGCATAATCAAGACCCTCACCCAGCTCAATAATCTTTGAACCGGTGCTGCTACTCTTGACTATCAAATTTCCACGAACGGTCGTCGTGCCGCTATCGTCTACATTGAAGATGAGGGTGTTGTCTTTATCGTATATCTCAAAGTCGGCATCTTCGTCGTTGCCGTCGTTGTTCAGATCGATCCGGAGACAATCGTTTGTTACGAGAACGATGTCGCTGCTATCGTAATCCGGGTCTGAGTGGATTCTGCCATCATCACCAACCCCACCGACGGCGTTACCACCCAGGATAAGGTCGGCGCTACTGTCTTTTCCATAAATGGTCGTCGTGCCGCTATCGTCTACATTGAAGATGAGGGTGTTGTCTTTATC
>DTYY01000237.1 GCA_012961645.1 Methanosarcinales archaeon
GCTATACTTACAGTTTGTTGCTCCAGTGCCTCGTGAATCGCGCTCCTGTCCTCGGTTCGCATCTTATCCATCTCATCGACTGCTGCTATGCCCTGATCTGCGAGCACAAGCGCCCCAGCCTCAAGCGTCCACCTGCCATCACCAAACTCGTCGCGAACAGCCGCAGCAGTAAGTCCAGCGGCGCTGGAACTCCGTCCACTCGTGTAAATCCCACGTGGAGCCAGTTTAACTATGTATCGCAACAGTTGTGACTTGGCAATGCCTGGATCTCCGACAAGCAGCACGTGCACGTCACCGCGGATGCGCGCGCCATCAGGCAGGTTCTTTGGAACGCCTGACATCAACTGGAGCGCAAGCGCTTCCTTGACCTCTTCATATCCGTAAATCGAAGGTGCAATCGACTTAACAAACATTTTGTAGATCTCTGGGTCCTTGCTGAGCTCGGTGATCTCGTTCTCCTCTTCAGGAGTGATCTCGATCTCCTTGAACTCCTTGTCACGCATTTCGATTGAAACCGCGTTAAGTATGATGTCGAAGAACGTGCTTTTGCCCTCGCGGGTGATCCGCTGGTATGACCGCAGTATCCCGGTGGTGATCACGCGACTGCCTGGCGACACAATCCCGGCAAGATCGTCCTCGATGTTGATATCGAGCGTCTGCGGCTGCTCGCCCCCGCGCAGATCCTCAGGAGACTCCTGCACACGCAGTTTCTGTGCATCTATGAACTCTGATTCTGTGAGATTTACCTTAAAAGGTCCCTTTCTTCCGCAATCACTATTTTTGCAGATGTAGGGCTCTATGAACCTTCCGCTCGGCTGGGTTATGAACATGGTCTCCCCGCATCCACCGCATTCGAATGCCGCGACCCGTATTCTCGGACGCACCTCGGTTGCCATGCGCACAAGCCCGTCGATTGCGATCAGTTTCGAGATGTGCTCGCTGCGAAGATCGCGTATATTCACCTTCTGCGGGATGTCCATGATCCGCAGATGTGCGGCTGATAGTGTCTTGTCGATCGGGAGGTCAAAGTTCTGCAGAGCAGCCTCTGCCACGCCAAGAACCCTGTCAGGATGCTCCAGAAGCTCCTCTGCCAGATCGGGATCGAATTTCTCGATATTTACAAAATCAACGAACAGACTACGCCTTTCAGGGTATTCGTTTGCCAGAGCAAGGATATCTCCGAGATAGTAACGGTTAAAAAACTTTTCCCACTGAGCAGATGTGCTGGTTTCCATGCATATCAGGAATCGTGCCAGCATGTATTTAGGGTTTTGATCCGAATACCTAAAGATCATGAACAGGGTGCGTGCATGTCTGTATCTCTCGGTTTTTGTGATCATGGGGCTCTCTGATGCAGTCATACCGATCCTGCCCGATCTTTCGGGCGGGGTTGCGATGACACAGAGCATACTCTTCTCTGCGTATTTTGCTGGCGCACTCGTTACAATGATCCCGTTTGGGATGCTTGCAGACAGATACGGAAATCCGCCATTCATCGCACTCAGCATCGTTCTAACGATCGTATCAGGATCAATGCTCCTTTATTTCAATGATCCGCTCATACTTGTGTCTGCACGTTTCATGGAAGGCTGTGCTTGCAGTGCGTTCTTCCCAGCAGCCTTCTCGATGCTGACCAGATTCGAGGAATCAAGGCGTTACATCGGAGAGATCAATTTTCTGCTCAATTTCGGGCTTGCTGCCGGCGTTGCTGTTGCCGCTGCACTCATGCATTATTATCTGAAGGGGGGGATACTGGTATTTTGCATACTCGCGCTGCCGGCGCTTGCGTTGTCGCTCTTGCTGACAGGAAATCGCGACCCAGATACCCGGGATCTGGCTTTGCAGGCTTCTGAGCGTGTCGGGCTATCCACGGCACTCTTTGACCTGCAGTACCTCCAGATTTGGACCATCGCCTTCGTTCTCTTCGGCGGAACCGGGGTCCTTGTCGCATATTTCCCCTCATACACGGACCTGGGTCCGT
The DNA here is from genome assembly GCA_012961645.1 of Methanosarcinales archaeon. Classification (GTDB taxonomy): domain Archaea; phylum Halobacteriota; class Methanosarcinia; order Methanosarcinales; family Methanogasteraceae; genus Methanogaster_D. The sequence continues at coordinate 1,982 of DTYY01000237.1, forward strand.
CTCTTCAGGGGCTTGCGCTTGCTGGCATATATCTCGGAACGATGGCAACATCGCTGATCTGCGGGCATCTACGCACCACAGAAAAGCGCATGATCAGAGCAGGAATCGTGATAACGGGCGCAGGCATTGCAATGACGGTCCTCCACCCGATCGGGCTCACCATCATGGGGGCAGGATCAGGGTTTGCACTGGTCGGGCTGGTCACAGGTGTTGCATCGCTCAATCTCGAGCGTGGAATGACGATGGGCGCGCTCAACACCTATACCTACGCTGGATTCACCGTGATGCCGGTCTTAGCCGCGGCATTCCTCGGATATCTCGATTATGCGGGACTTTTTCTGGTTACCGGCGTTGCCGTGTTGGCGATGCTTGCGTTTCCGCTGCATGCGCTGGAGGGGTGACATTAAATGGGTCAATAATTCTCATCCGCCATCTCTACCAGAATTGCAGGGACTCTTGTCTCAGATGAACTGAAATAAAGACTGCCAAATTTCAAAATCCTCTTAACTCTCCTGCTTCACAACC
>DTYY01000238.1 GCA_012961645.1 Methanosarcinales archaeon
CTCTTCTGGATGTATGCGTGTATCTATGCAGTCAGATCAACAAAACTTATGTACTGGAGGCAGTGCTGGTACATCATCCTGCTCGGTTGTCTGGTACACACCACATACATAATGATTGTGCTTGCCGGAGTTCCTTATGTCGGTATTGCCAGCATTGCCAGAAATCTCGGGATGGGAATCGTTGCCATCGGAATCATGATGCTTGCAAAGAGGACGCAGGATATTTTGGGGAAGTGAGCACGAAGGGATGTCTCATCTAGGATATTCCGCCTATCTCTTTTTTAGTTTATCAGGAAGTTGGCATACAGTATGTCTATGTCCTCTCTATACCACCTTCCATACTTACGCTTGCCACAGTGGGCTGCCTCGTCTGAATACGGATCCCATGCCTCGATGGTCAGAACATTCGGGGTTCCAATATTTGCAGTTCTGTAGTCAGAAGTCAGGTTGAGCTGATATCCAAGCGAGGGCAGGTTTTTATCGTTGTAGTCATAGACTCCGTCTATCACTGTGTAATCGATGGTGTCACTATCTGTAAACCCGATCTGCACCTCCCACTCATTATCCGATGTATCAGCCACAACAAATCTCACTATTGGAGGGTTTACTATGACAGTATCCAGTGTGATGTCGCGGATTATGAACTCTGTCGTCTCGCTGCTCGTCGGGATATCTATGCGCCCAAGACCCTCTGCCCACACATCCATCCCATCAGGACCGGTTGGGCCTCTGGTCTCGGTTGTGGCATCAACTGTGATCATGCCAACGTAGCATTGTTTTTGGCTGGACCCACTCGTATCATTGGACGGAAGCCTGAGCCTCCTGCCGGAAACATCCGTAATCTCTATCGTATCGCACCGACAGCAAACCCAGAACCACTGTATGATTCATTCCAGACATCCGGATACCGAGTCTCAAGCGTTACATTCATGTACGAGAAACTCGTGGATCTGCAGTCGCTTGGCGGAACCGGTAGCATACTGAATGTCTGGGCTTCCGTCGAAGAGAATGAGTAATCATCCCAGAGCACGATCGGTATGAATATTTCACCTCCTGTTATCAGGGACTGCTCATACTCTGTTACGTTCGCATCTCCATAATCCTTTATGATCAATCCGTGTTCATAAACGAGTTTGGGAGATCTTGATGTCCCGTGCATCTCATAAACAATCCCTGAAGATGTGTAGTTTTTCCATTTTACCGAACCATATCTGCTGTAACTCACATTGACGTCCAGCGGGTACGTTGTTATGGTGCCGGATACCCCGGTTCCTGGATTCCTGAAGATGAAACGCTCAGGATACTTTACCCCCATCTGCAGATCGCTGGATTTCGGAATACCGAGTTTCTCAACATCCTCGATGTCTGCCCGAAGTCCGACAAAATCGCTGCAAACCTGGTCGAAATGCTCACTTTCCACTGCAGCGTTCCATTCAGGCACCTGATACGCCTGCATGATCCCGATAAGACCAACGATGATTCCAAAGATCATCAGAGATCCGATCACTTCTGATACCGCGCTTTCATTCTCAATCAGTTTCATAGTTATTCACCCAACGAATAATGTGAAGAGCAGATACGCCACCGTAAGCATCGTCACAGCGTGCTTGAGACCGGTGCATACACTCTCTCCGGTCATCTGTCCGGCTATTATTCCAGAGAAGAACCCCTGTACTATCGCAGCATGCATGAAGAGTGTTGTGTATTCGCTCTTGTTTGCACTGATCTGGAACATGCTGCTTCCCCCTCCTGCGTCGGCTGGTACCACTGGTAGAAACATCGTGGCAAAGACATAGAGCACCAGCAAGAATACGGCGAATGATATGTATACGATTACCAGGTAGGAGAACATGCTTGTGAATTTCTCGCGTCTCAACTTCTCTGCCAGTGCAGCATCGCTTGCTGCTATGCGAAGCGTCTCCTTGATGTCGCCGGTCGACTCACTCGCCTTTGCGATGAGTGTGACGATTCGCGAGATGGAGATGGTTCTGACACGCCGCTCAAATTTCATCAGCGATTCTGTGATACTGTGGCTCCACTCCATGTCCTTCCGCATGAGTTTGACCTCGGTGCTGAGTATTCCAAGATTTACCTCTGAGACCGTTTTGATCGCAGCAGTAAGCGGCATCCCCACATCATTGACAACCGCCAATCTGCGAAGAAAACCAGGAACAGAATCTTCTATCTGCCGGATTCTCTTTCTTTGCATCTCATAAAAGAAGAGAAATGGCACAAGTACGATCAACAGACCAAAAACGATCGCATCATCGAGACGATCAAGGGTCAGTCCCTGCCCATAATACAACGTGTAGCCAAGAAGAATGAGGACTGCGGGCACAGAAACATAAAGCGTTCTGACCGGATCAGCGTAAAATGGTTTGAGCGGGGTTTTCCCATTCTTGATCACACTCGTCCATCGCAGTGACCGCATCAATCTGCGAACCATCCTCTCATCATCTTCTATGATCAGTGTTCTCACACCATCGTACTGCTTGATTCTTCTCGTCTCTGTGTATATCTTGACCATCTTCGTGTCACTGCCGGCAGATAGCATGCTCAGTAGAACAGCGAATGCAGCTGCGCTCATTGGGATCAGGGCGTAGACCACGAGTTTGAGCGTAAGCAGGCTCCCTGGTCCCATCATACCCATAACTATCAGAATGGTTATCAGAAATAGAGGTCCTGCGACAAAGGCAGTTATATATGTTTCAGCAACCATCCCGAGCATCTCAAGATGGAGGCTCTGATCGGCAGCAGCAGAACGCTGGTGATGGTCTACCATGTTGCTGAAGAACGATTCCATATTCCCGCCGGTCTCGACGATCGAGATCAGGTTATCAAGAAAATCCCTGAATTTTTCTGACCGGGTTGTGACGGCAGCCACCTTGAGCGCTGTTAGCAGATCGGTCCCGTGATACTTCGTATCCAACAGGATGTATGCGATCTCCTCAGCCGCCTCACCATACACATTTGTATGCTCGCTAAGTGAC
>DTYY01000239.1 GCA_012961645.1 Methanosarcinales archaeon
AACACTGAATTATGACTCGAAACAGAAGGGATTGCATGATTTCGGGATTGGTACTGCGGTCGTGGCACATGTTCCCAGGAAAAAAGAGGCTAAAAAGGCATCAAAACAGAAATCCCTCTTTGATTTCTGAATGCGAGACCCGCACCAACACCAACATTTATAACCACAAAACTGCCATGTACAAAGAAAGAGGAGCATTATAATGGTAACCAAACCCGCAAAGATGTATCGTAAATTTGAGCGTCCGTACACCCGCCGTGAGTATATGGGTGGCGTCCCTGGCAGCCACATCGTGAATTTTGACATGGGCAACCTCACCGAGGATTTTCCGGTCTCGGCATCTCTGGTTGCAAAGGAGCAGTGCCAGATAAGACATAACGCACTCGAAGCCGCACGGATCACCGCAAACAAATATCTTCTCAGGGAGGCGGGACGTACCAACTTCCACATGAAACTGCGTGTGTACCCACATCAGGTACTGAGAGAGAACAAACAAGCGACCGGAGCTGGAGCTGACCGGGTATCCAGCGGGATGCGACATGCGTTCGGAAAACTGGTCAGCACTGCAGCGCGGGTCCATGCCGGACAGCGTGTCTTCACAGTATCGGTGCAACCGCATCAGTTCAAGCACGCCAAGGAGGCACTGAGACGTGCCGGGTACAAGCTACCCACGCCGGTCAGCATCAAGGTTGACAGCGGGCAGGAACTGATTCAATGACCCTGGATTATGAAAAAAGTCTTGACCGGGCATACCGGAATATGCCGGATTTTCTGACCACTGATGTGCGATTCTCCATACCAGAACCCGACGTGATTATAGAGGGTAAGACCACTGTTCTGAAGAACTTTCTTGAGATCGCTGATACGCTCAACCGTGACCCGAGTCATCTCCTGAAGTTTCTGCTGCGAGAACTTGGCACCGCTGGCAAGAGTGATGGGAGCCGTGTGATATTTCAGGGCAAATTTACCAATGAGGACATCCAGTCCTACATCGACGCTTATGTCAGCGAGTTTGTGATATGCTCTGAGTGCGGACGACCTGATACCACACTGGTACGAAGCGACCGCATATTGACGCTGAAGTGCGCCGCATGTGGCGCGCACCGACCGATCAGGAAACGGAAGGTCCGTGAGGTCAAATCAACGGAAGCGATAGAGGAAGGCGGGGTTTATGATGTCAAGATCACAGGAGTCGGGAAGAAGGGTGACGGATTTTCTCGTGTGGATAAATACACGGTTTACGTACCAAACACCGTTAAAGGTGAAATCGTGAGCATAAAAGTTACCAACGTCTCGGGAACGCTTGCATTCGCCGAGATTCTCGAACGAAAATCAAAGGAATAGATGTGACAATGGCGACGAACGAAGACGACAGGTTCTTTGAGAACAGGCGTGAAGTCATGTTTATTATCAACATACTCGCAGATAAGGCCGAATATGCTGAATATATAAAATCTAAGGGATTAAGTGGCGTTCATGCCCTCGATGTCATCGATCTGTTCAAGAACGTCTTCGGGGAGCGCGATGAGGCTGAGATCATGCAGACGATCGATCAGTTGATGCGAGAGGGGTTGCTCGTCTCAGGAGGCGGCGGGACTGTGGTGAATCCAAATCCGCCAGTGGCGGTAGATTCAAAAGGTGTCGAGATCGAAATCGAGGCAATCAGTCCTGAAGAGGAGGTGGTCGATGTGGAGGATCTGGATTCTGAGACATGAGATTCCCAGGTGCCAGAGCGTTCTATACAGCCAACTGCCGCGACAATTTAATGTTTGTATAAGATATTCATAGATCATATAAAATGCTTGGATATATTGCTTATGCGTCTTTGTGTCAGTATCTTCACTGTGTTTTGGATTAAAACGTTCTGTTTAGGTAGCAAAATGTTGGCCGCATCAGCAGACGATATTTCAAGATCATCGCGATCGATCCTGCACCTTCGCCATAAAATCACGAACAACCGTTTCCGGAATCTCGACAACATCAGCACCCCTCATCCCGATCCATGTATTCAACACCGTGCAGACGTCCAGAACATCCCTCTCGTTGCGCCCGGTCTCAGCGATCCATCCTGCCACCTCAGCCACATTGGCGATCGTGATATCACGGACCAGTTCTATCGTCCGCAGATGTGCTGATGCCGCGTCAAACAGTTCCTGATTCATAACATTCTCCAGTGATTCTGTTTCATATCCTGCTCAAATACCTTTCGCAGTAGATTCGCCGTAGACACGCCCTTCGGCAGGGGCGGTACCTGCATCACACTGTACGCCCGGCTGATCGATGCGGTCTTCTGTGAGACCGAATCCATGACCTGCATCAGCGCCAGGACAACGTCAGAAAGCTTCTTCGATCTCTTTGGATCCCAGTATCTGCCTATCGCCTCTTTCGACATCCTTTTTGTCACCTCATTTCCAAAGATCAGAAGAGCACTCCCACCGGTCTCGGTAACCCTGACCCTCCCGTCCACGATCTCTGCGATCAGATGTCCGCCCGGTGTGATGTACATCCTCCTCTGCTGCTCTGCCTCTCCAGAGCACGATGATACTGCGCCGACCAGAACACTTACTGACGCTGACGCAAACACCTTCTCCTTGTTGTCCCTGATCTCAATGTGAACCCCGAGCCTGGCTGACCGTTCCATCAGTTCGCTGTCGGTTCTGATGGATCCGCTGTAAAGTTCGCATTCGAGCGCCTTCACATCTCCGCCCTCATAGAACCGTATCTCTCGCCGGTCGCCGCACACGACTGCGCCGACCGTTCCGGCGAATGCGATCACCAGTGACATCGACTCGATTGTGGGCAGCGATCACATATAATCACCGATTTTCGCAGGCTGTTTAACC
>DTYY01000240.1 GCA_012961645.1 Methanosarcinales archaeon
AAGTACCGCGAGCACCTTGAGGAACTGGTCGAGGAGCAGACGAGTCAACTGGAAGAGAAGACCGCAGAGCTTGAGCATGCGAATATCCGTCTTCAGGAACTTGACCGCCTGAAGAGCATGTTCATCGCCAGTATGAGCCATGAGCTGAGGACGCCCTTAAACTCCATAATCGGTTTCACAGGGATGATACTGCAGGGACTCTCCGGAGAGGTGAGTAAAGAGGCAAATGAAGAGCTTAGGATCGTTTATGACTCGGCAAAACACCTTCTGAGCCTGATAAATGACGTTATCGACATCTCCAAGATCGAGGCGGGTCAACTGGAGGCTTACTTCGAAGAGGTGGATCTCGACGAGGTCTTGAGAGATGCTGTAACTGCGGTTTCGAGGGACGCGGATAAGAAGAATCTCGAGATCAGGACCGTGATCCAGGGAGGTCTAAGCGTAACAAGTGACAGGAAAAGACTGCTTCAGTGTGTGATGAACCTTCTTGAGAACGCTGTTAAGTTCACAGAAGCGGGTACCATCGAGCTTATAGCCGCAAAGGAGGCAGACACCCTCAGGATATCTGTCAGTGATACGGGAATCGGCATAAGAGAAGAGGATATACCGAAACTCTTCGCGCCTTTCATCCGGCTTGATTCGCCACTGAAGAAGAGAACATTGGGCACAGGTCTCGGGCTCCATCTCACCAAAAAGATTATTAAAAATGTATTCCATGGTAATATCATGGTTGAGAGCCAGTACGGTATGGGCAGCACCTTCACTCTGATCATTCCACTGGATGCGGTGGTATGATGAGGAAAGTACTGGTGGTCGAGGATGACGGAAATAACATGAGGCTCATGGCAAAGTTGCTGCAGGGAAATGGTTATGAGGTCATCAAGGCAGAGAATGGTGAGGAGGGTTTGAGGCTTGCGATCGAAGAGGAGCCCGACCTCATCCTGATGGACATCAGGCTTCCAGGGATGGATGGTGTTGCGGCAACCAGAAGAATAAGGGATTCTGTAGACGGAAGCAAAGTCGCCATAATCGCCATCACCTCCTATGCAATGGCAGGAGACCGGGAGAGGTTCCTTGCTGAAGGGTTCAATGGCTATATAGAAAAGCCCATAGACCCCTACAAAATAATAGAGGAGATCGAGGAATATGCCAGAAAGACAGACGATCCTCGTAGTGGATGACCGGGAGGTTGACAGACGTCTCCTCAGGAAAATGCTTGAGAGCAGGGGCTACGAGGTAGAGGAAGCTGCAGACGGTGAGGAGGGGCTTGAGATGGTGAAGCTTCATAAGCCAGACCTGATCATCGCTGATACCCTGATGCCAATGATGGATGGATTTGGGTTCCTGAGAAATATCAAAAAAGACGAAAGCGCAAAATCCATACCTTTCATCCTATACTCTGCTGTTTACACCAGTCAGAGGGACGAAAAACTTGCCCTCTTGCTGGGAGCAGACGCTTTCATCCAGAAACCCATAGATGCCGATCAGTTCCTCGAGAAAGTGGGTGATGCAATCGAGGATGCCAGAGCCAGTAAGGGGGCTGCAACAGTGGAGCTGGCTTTGGAGGAGGAAGATTATCTGAGGAGATATAGCCAGGTTGTGGCAGCAAAGCTTGAAGAGAAGGTAAGAGAACTCGAAGCAACAAACGAATCTCTAAAGCTCCGGATTGCAGAGGAGTTGCGGGTGGAGGAGGAATTGAGAAGATCAAAAGAACTTCTTGAGAAGACCTTTTTGAGTCTGGATAGTGCTGCTTTCATCCTGGATGGTAAAATCCCACCTACCATTCTGAGTTGTAATCCAGCAGCCACCAGAATCTTTGGTTATGAAGAGGAGGAGATACTATGCAGGACTGCAGAGTTCCTGCACGTGGGTAGAAGAACACTTTCAGAGTTTCAAAAGGTGTTATATCCAGCCATCGAGGAGCAGGGCCACCTCTCATTCTTTGAGTTTGAGATGAAGAGGAAGAACGGTGAGATATTCCCGACCGAACATTCTGTATTTCCATTGAGAGGCGAGAAGGGCGAAAGGATTGGGTGGGTCAGTCTTGTGAGAGATATAACTGAGAGAAAGCGGGCAGAGGAGGCGCTGCACCGGATCGAATGGCTCCTGAAAAGAAGCGTGAAGCCTGAACCTGGTGAGAAGACGCACTACACACCGCCCTATGGCAACCTGGTTGAGATCAACACCTGCCGTGTGCTGGTGGACACCGTTGGAGAAGACGTTCTCGCCGACATTGCAGGCGACTACATTGATCTGCTCGACACCTCGTCTGCGATCTATGAGAAGAATGGGGATTTTGCTCTGAACATCTTCACATCAGGCTGGTGCAGGCTCCTTGACCAGGCATCGCGCAACCTGTGCGGCACCGATGATAGCAGAGAGGCGCTGGAAGGTGGTAAGTGGCACTGCCGTGAGTCGTGCTGGACCGAAGCCTCGAAGGTCTCAATCGAGAGAGGGGGGGCGGTTGATATCGAATGTCGTGGCGGCATCCACCTATACGCTCTTCCGATCTGGGTTGGAGGAGAGATTGCAGGCTCCATCAACTTTGGATACGGTGACCCGCCCAGGGATCCCGAGAAACTGCGTGAGATCGCTGATAGATACGGCGTCAGCATGGACGAACTTCGCAAGCAGTCCAACTTATACGAGTCCAGACCGCCTTATATCATAGATCTTGCCAAGAGGCGTTTGGCAACTTCGGCAAAGCTGATAGGCATGATGGTCGAGCGAAAATTGGCAGAGAAGCGGATTGAGGAGGAATATCACCGTGCGGAATTTTATATCGATCTTATGAGCCACGATATAAACAACATCAACCAGGTCACGATGGGCTATCTTGATCTGCTACTCCGAACGCCGGATCTCCCTCCCAAATTCAAGAAAGGTACTCAAACTGCTCTTGATCATGTCAAAAAGAGCGCGGAGATCATATATAATGTGAAAACGCTCTCAAATATCAGGTCAGGCAGGATCAAACTGAATAAGATCGATATCTATCCGGCTTATAGAAGTGCGGTCGGCGTTGTGAAGTCACAATCAAGAGACGTCAGGATCAGCTCAAACATAACCGAAGGAAAATATTTCATCCGTGGCGACTCGCTGCTCTTCGAGGTATTCTTAAATCTTCTGAACAATGTGGTCAAGTTCGATCAACATGAGATCGTCGAAATCGATGTCGATATCAGTCCATCGAATGGCGACTGGAGACTCGAGTTCAAGGACCGGGGGCGTGGTATCAGCGATGAGTACAAGAAGATCATATTCAACCGTCTGGAACGGGCTGGTGAGAGTGCACAGGGTTCTGGACTCGGGCTTACCATCGTGAAGAAGATCGTCGAGAGTTATGGCGGAAGCGTCTGGGTGGAGGACCGGGTCAAGGGACCGGAGAGAGGGGAGCAACTTCATTGTGCTGCTCCCAAAGGAGAATTGATCATGGCAACGATGTCCATCGAGGATCATCAGGGCGATTCATGCATCCTCTAAATATCCAACCACGAGGTTACAGAACATCGAACCTTCGAAAACTTTATGATGAAGCTCAGAAATAGAAACTCTGGGGAACAGATGATCACGACAGTTCATGTATATCCATCGTGCTTGTCTCGGACCATCCGGTATATGCTCCAGTGAATAGGGATAATATGAATAAAATAAAAATCTTGGGTGTGGGGTTAAAAGAGAGGCATAAACTTTTCATAATTGCGGTTCTCCTTGTTATTTGCATCCTCCTCACGTATTATTTTCATACGGTGCTGAAGACCTGCACCATCTTCACCCACTTCTTCTATATCCCGATCATTCTATCCGCATTATGGTGGAAGCGGGAGGGTCTAACAGTTGGCATATTTCTGGTCTCGTTTCTGATCTTCAGCCACTTCTTTGTTCTATCGCATCCAGAGATCTCCGATATTCTGATCCGATCCTCCATGCTTATGAGTGTTGCTCTTGTAACCGTTGTCTTGAGTGAAAGTATCGATAAGACGCATGATAGGCTCAGACTCCTGTCATCAGTGATGGAGCAGTCCCGCGAAGGTATGGCTGTCGCAGACCTGGATGGCAACATCATCTTTCTAAATGATTCGTGGGTACGGATGCACGGCTATGAATCACAGGGTGAATTGATCGGAGAACATCTGAGCATATTCCACAACGAGGAGCAGATGGAAGGGAGCGTCCTTCCCACCATCCAGAAAGTCATGGAGAATGGTTTTTTTGCAAGCGAGGTCGGGCACATCAGAAGAGATGGAACCACATTTCCTGCCTCGATGAATGTGTCGGTGCTTAAGGGAACAGACGATCGAACGGTTGGTATTGCCGGAATCGCTGATGATATCACCGAGCGAAAAAAAACTGAAGAGGAGGTTCTTAATCTACAGCGATACAACCGGGGATTGATCGAGGCAAGCCTCGACCCTCTTGTGACCTTTGACAGTGATGGAATCATCCTTGATGTGAACGAAGCCACCGTTCAGGCTACAGGAATATCCAGGAATGAGCTGGTGGGAACCCGGTTCGCTGGCCATTTCACAGATCCAGAAAAAGCACACAGAGGCGTGATGCAGGTGTTTGAGACAGGGGTGGCTCGTGATTATGAACTGGTCATGAGGGCGTCTGATGGTAGAGAGACCATCGTTGCTTACAACGCTTCGGTCTACCGGGACCAGCATGGAGAGGTGGCTGGTGCTTTTGCCGCAGCAAGGGACATCACCGACCGCAAGAGGATTGAGGAAGATCTTGCAAGGGCGCTTAAGGAACGAAAAGGTATCATGGAGGCTGTTCCTGATATCATCTACATGCTTGACCTGGACGGAAACGTTGTCAGATGGAACAAGATGCTTGAGATCGTCACAGGTCTCTCGCCAGATGAACTGATGGGCAGGCATGCTCTGAAATTCTTTCCTGAGGAAGACCGGGCAGATGTAGCCGGGGCGATCGGAAAGGTGCTCGAAGAGGGTGCGGCTGAGGTGGAGGCTCATCTTCTTGGTAAGGATGGAACACCAGTCTCCCATCACTTCACCGCTGCACTGGTGAAGGATGAGCAGGACAATCCGATCGGGATTACGGGTGTGGGCAGAGACATCACCGAGCTAAAAAAGGCTGAAAAAGAGATCCGCCGTGCGGCAGCCTACAACCGCAGCCTGATTGAGGCAAGTATCGACCCACTGGTAACTATCGGTCATGATGGAAGGATAACAGACGTTAATCGTGCCACAGAAAAGATCACAGGTAGGAAACGAGGAGAATTGATCGGTTCTGATTTTTCTGATTACTTCACCGAGCCAGCAAAAGCAAGGGAGGGTTATGGACAGGTATTTGAAGAAGGCTATGTTCATGATTACCCACTTGAGATACGACACAGAGATGGCAGTATAACACCTGTGCTCTACAATGCGTCTGTTTACAGAGATGAATCAGGAGTGGTTATCGGTGTATTTGCAGCAGCAAGGGATATCACCGAGCTAAAAAAGGCTGAAAATGAAATTAAAGAGAGTCAAGAACGTTTAAAGACAATACTGGATCATCTGCAGACAGGGGTTGCAATCATCGATGCAGAAACCCATGAAATTGTCGATGTCAATCCCCAGGCTGTCGAGATGATCGGCGCTCCAAAGGAAGAAATTATAGGCAGAGTATGTCACAGGTTCATCTGCCCTGCAGAGGAAGGAAGATGCCCAATCACCGACCTCGGACAGTCCATCGATAGATCAGAGTGTGAGATGCTTAACACTGATGGCGATACCGCATCCATCCTCAAAACAGTGGTTCCTGTAATGCTGAATGATCGTAGGTACCTTGTTGACAGTTTCATCGACATCACCGAGCGAAAGAAAGCTGAAGAATCGCTCAAACTGTATCAATTCATGGTTGAGAGTGCACATGATGCCATCTTTTACAAGGACACTGAGAGCCGTTACGTCATAGCCAACCCCACAGCACTGAGATCGTTTGGTTTACCGCTTGAGGAGGTTATCGGCAGAAACGACACCGAACTGCTCCCACCAGAGGAAGCAGAGAATAATATTGCTGATGATCATAAGGTGCTTGAGACTGGCAATCTCACAGAAATCCATAAACAGATGACCGATGTAGATGGGAAGCGGCACCATTTTCATGCCATCAAGGTTCCTCACCTCGGTGATAACGGAAACGTCATTGGCATCATCGGTGTTGCCCGCGACATCACCGAACTCAAGCGCGTGGAGGAGGAGCGAAAGGTTCTGATCAGGCGCCTTGAGGATGTAAATCAAAAACTTGCAGAGTCCAATAAGGAGTTGCAGGATTTTGCCTATGTCGCATCACACGATCTGCGTGAGCCTCTGCGAAAGATAGCTTCATTCGGCAGACTTTTAGAGGAATCACTGGAAGGAAAACTGGACGAAGATCAGCAGGAGAACTTCGAGTTTATGATCGATGGCGCAAACAGGATGCAGGAGATGGTCAACGCCATACTCTCCTATTCAAGGGTGGCTACCAGGGCAAAGCCACCCGAGGCGGTGGACCTGAACAGGATCATCGATGATCTCAAAGGTCTGGAACTCTCCGGTAGGCTTGAAGAGACCGCAGGCACCATCGTCGTACCTGAACCACTGCCATCGGTCTATGCCGACCCAACGCAGGTGCGCCAGCTCTTCCAGAACCTGATCGGGAACGGACTTAAGTATCATCAGCAGGGAAGACCACCTGAAATCACTATCCGTGCCAGTGAGATGGATGGCATGGTCAGGGCGGAGGTATCAGACAACGGGATAGGGATTGCAGAGGATCGCCATGATGACGTATTCATCATGTTCCGGCGTCTTCATCCACGAAAGGATTATGAAGGCACCGGGATCGGACTCTCGGTCTGCAAACGGATCGTAGACCGCCATGGTGGCAATATCTGGATCAGTTCAACGCCCGGAGAGGGTTCGACATTCTACTTCACGCTTCCGAAGGGGTGACTCGAGTAAAAGTCAGTTACGACGAATGCCTGCCTCGCAGGAATCGCGGTGAGATGTGGGGGGGGCGCTACCGCTCGTTGAGAATCGCCAGAAGCAACAGTGTTTAAGTGGTTCAAACACTTTGACAACGAACTCTTAAAACAGATTCAGGAGAACGGGGAAGATTACCGTCTTGGCAGATTCAAGAAGTTGTCTGAGCTCGATCGTAGTTAATGCTTTCACAGCATGTTTTTGTTTTGATGAGGGGGAGGGTCATTTTAGTATCTCCTGAAACACTTTACGTAATTCTTGTATGGTCTTGACACAATATTTGGCATCGTCCCGAGTTGCCACAACTCCCGGATATCGATATTGTACGCTGTACGACGTAAGATCTGTGAGCAGGTCCCGATATTGCTCAAGTTCGGGTACCTCATTGACTATCAAATCAAGCAGCGTCTCAAGTGAATGAGTCCGCGGCGGTTCGATGTTGTGGGATGTGAGCAATGCCTTGAAGTATTTCTCGGCACACTGCTGTGCATGAAAGCATATTATTGCAGCAAATCGCCTGACATGTATCTTACAGGAGCTCTTCAACCGTCAAATAATCTTCTTCAGCTTTTAGTACCCACTCTTTGATCAATTCTTCATTCATACAGTACCTTCCCCTGGTTCACGATCTTCTTGATGAACGGATCCCCTATCTTGATCCTGTATTCTATTTCGTCATGCGTGCGCACAATGATATCCATAGGCAGTAGTCTGGGTCTTGCGATCCTGGAAATATCAGCTGCTTTGCGGATGGGCGAGCCATCGACGTCCATCACGACCAGAATATCCAGATCACTCTCTATAGTCAGCTCTCCCCATGCCCGTGAGCCAAAGAGGATTATTTTATCCGGATGGAAGTATCGCTCTATGCCATCAACTTTCAAGCGGAATGGCCATTTAATCGATTTTACCTTTTCCGATCATATCAATCTTTTTACTCCAGATAATTTGATAAAAATCAGGCAACTGAATAGATCAAGGATTATAGCAATCGGTTCCGGTTGGATGGGTGGGGCGAAGGTGGCTATCAATAAAGCGGCGGATATTCTTGCGGCGACATTTGAGGAATCCGATGAGAAGTGCGACAGAACCGAGAGTGCGAGGCGCGATCTTTGCTGGTTCGTTGGCATGTGCAGGAGGTGGTTTTATCTGGGATTAATGTTATTTTAGTTGTATGCGGGACGTGGATTTGATCGAGAAACTCGCAGGGTTTGTAGGAAGTCTTTGCAAGTACATACGCGATTGGGGGTTCCGCCATCCATGGATTGCACGTCCGTTTTGGTATTTCGCCCTTCTGGTGGTTGTTCTGGGTGTTTGCTACGGGGCATTCAATTATCTCAATCTTTACCACACCGACGCCGATAGCGCCAGATACATGCTCAGCGCAATGGTTCAGGCGCAGGCGGCAATCATCGCCATCGTTATAACGCTGACCCTGATTGCGGTTCAACTTACTGCTTCTGCATATTCGCCGCGGGTGATTGATATTTTCAAGAAGAATCCCGATATGTGGTTGCTTTTGGGTTTTTATGGGTTTTCGATGTTACAGTACTTCCGAAACTACCGAGTTCCGAACA
>DTYY01000241.1 GCA_012961645.1 Methanosarcinales archaeon
CGACGCTCTTCCGATCTATGCATATATTAATAAACTTATAAAAATTAACAGCATCCCAGATGCTTCTGTTTTTGAAACATTGAACTTGAAAGTATATTTTTCTGCAAATAAAACAGCAACAATAGGAACTATTCCAATAAATAGCGTCTCAGCCATGTATTTGGAGAAGATGAAAAACACAGAGATGATAATAAAAGAATTTCTAAAAAGTTCTATTTTTTTATTTTCAAGTTTGTATTTGAGTATATACGTTACGGCAATAATAAACCCTAACACTACAAAAGGAAGTGATAGTTTTGTGACGATCGGGTGTTCAACAGATAATGTTTGCGTCCAATCATCAAGAGTAAGATAATTTAGCAACATGTTAACTCCAGCTAAAAAACTCTGTCCAAATGAGGGAAATGTTTGCGCAGAAGTAAAGGTATGAAAAACATCAACACCTGCTCTTTTAAAAAAAGGTATGTATACAATAGCCATTGTTATTATTGAAATTACAGCGTATTTTGTGGCACTTTTTAGGTTTTTTGTTTGGTGTAGATAATACATTATGGGTAAGAAAAAGAAAAC
Organism: Methanosarcinales archaeon; assembly: GCA_012961645.1. Classification (GTDB taxonomy): domain Archaea; phylum Halobacteriota; class Methanosarcinia; order Methanosarcinales; family Methanogasteraceae; genus Methanogaster_D. The sequence continues at coordinate 571 of DTYY01000241.1, forward strand.
AAAAGGAAGGAGTTTTATGCTCATTGCCATACCAAGAAAAATAGCTGAAATATTAAATTTTGGTTCAGGTTTTATTAGATACAAAATAGAGAGAAGTGAAAAGAAGAGAAATAAGTGGTCATCATTTCCAGATACGGCCGAGGAGGCTATAGAAACGTAGGAGAAAGCATATAACATACACGAATATTTAGCAGCATCAGGAGTGTAAATATTTTTTACGATGTAATATAATAAAATGATTGAAAAAGAATCTACCAAAATGAATGGAATTTTCAAAAAGATGTAATCAAAACCGATGACTTCGGTCCATGTTCCTAATATTATCGCAAAAAGCGGACCATAAGGACTTGGCCCTGATTCACTCATATAATCTACTTCAAATAGCTTACCGTCCACTTTAGTATTTGCGTAATCAATATAATGCCCAAAATCATGTGGTATGCCTGGTGGATCGATATAAATAGGAGCTAAAAACAGCCTCGCAATCAACGATAAGATGAGTATCGTATAAAAAACATCTATTTTATTAACATTTTCCATTTTCTTACATTCCTGTTGTTATTGGAGCCTATAAAATCTATTTGCGTCGAACACCAGGATGAATCAGGATATGACTGAATGTTCTATAGTTACATCATCGAAAAAGCCAGACTTTTGCCCCACACCCAACCACCGCATCAATTTAATATATCGCGCGACAACATTTAATATAAGACCCATGTACGACATGCTAACATACTGGTGGTACATACTCATAATACTTGTCCTCGCATTCGTCCCTGGCTTTGCCATCGCCACCCGTATCCGATCGCTGAACACCCTCGAACAACTGACGATCAGTTTCGGCATCTCGTTTCTCATGACCGTACTCCTGACGCCATTGTTTGCGGTCAATCTCGACATACTGGCACGTGCATTGTTCGCCGCCATAATTATAATCTCTATTTATCAAATATACAAATTCCGGCTTGATCTGAAAGTTGACCCCTCCCTCCTATTTATAGCAGTGATCCTCATCATCAGCCTCGTATCAAAGTTCTTCATCCAGACACTCTGGGAGTATCCTGTTATGGGCGGCGATTGGTACTGTCACACACTGATACGCCCCCACCTCTTCGATATGGGTGACTGGACGCCACCGCGCGATCGGACCCCACTCTTCAATCTGTTGATCTACTCGTACCACAAGTTACTCGGAACCTCGCTGTACCAGTACTGGATCTCACAGATCGTGAGCGTCATCACAAACAGTGTGTTCATTGTTCCTGCATATCTGATCGCAAGGAACGTGTTTGGCAACCCTGTTGCAAGAGTTTCGACTGCGTTTATGATCATCTGCCCATTTTTGACATACCAGACGATCTACACGTGGCCCAAGAATCTGGCGATGTATTTTGGATTGTTGATGGTCTACTTCCTATTTTTCAGAGAACGGAAAAGTACAGGTAATACAATCATCGCTGGAACCTCTGGCGCGCTCGGGTTTCTGACACATAACTACATCATGTTCTATATTCTGGCAAGCGTCATTGCACTGGCGTACATCAACAAAATACACAGAAAGAATCCACTGATAAGTCTGAAGAGATTTCTAAAGAGTAGTTACATCTATTACTTCGTTGCGATGCTTATCGTGGTAAGCCCGTACCTCGCATGGGTTTACTCGGGATATGGCACGGTATCGACATCACGATTCATTTATTACCCATTTGCAGTGGAAGGTTATGATGCTGCATTGAACGGGAGCACAGAGGAATTGTTTGAGACTTTTTACAACACGCCTGTAAGCCAGATCATCGGGATTCGCTTCGTCAATGCAGTGGTGACGCTGACGCCTGCCGCACTGCCAATCAATCCGGTTGCAACCAATTTCCGCACTTATGATCCGATCTATTACTATTCACATGGTTATGCTGGTGGTCTCTCGACTCTGATGTATCTTCTGGTGGTGGTGTGGTTTGTGAGGTATCTATTCAGAAAGACGAAGACTGATATCGTCCTTGTTATAATCATTGCCATCCCTGTTATCCTTACGCTATTTATGTGGGGGTGGCGTGAGTGGGGACTTACCGTACAAACGCTGCATCCAACGGTTCCGATATTGATCATGCTCGGGTTTAATGAATTGTACGAATTCGATCTAAAACATACTGATCTGTTCGTGTACCTGATCTTTGCCGGATGTCTGGTGGAAGATGTTATTTACGCTATACTTGTGAACCGATCTTATGAGTTGGGCGGTGGTTCTGCTGATGTGGCTGAGGGAATTGTGCGATACATCTCAGACTTCCAGATATCTGATTTTACCTCAGCACATTTCCTATTGAATACAAATTTAGAATTTTTATCTAATTTTATTATTTCAATTGCAGTCATCGTAATTGTAATTATATACTCCTACACACGCTCTTCAGAAACGTGATCCGATTCCGCATTCCGCCTCGCAAAATAGCCCCTCGACTCAAACCCGATATGCACCGCTGATATCATACCAACGACATACGTGACCAGACCGCGCGCAAAATGATCGACCAGCGCTATCGAGGTTCCAGTGCCTGCACCAACACCGAAGAGCAAGAGCACACCCGTAATGGATCCTTCGTGCACTCCGATTCCGGCAGGAGTCGTTGGTATCGCCTGCGCTATGAATGCGACGATCCCTGAAATGACTGCCAGTGACGGTATCAGTTCAAAATGTATCGCTTTTGCTGAAAAATAGATGCTTGCAACCTCAAAAATCCAGACAGGCGCAGATAGCATCAAAGAGAGTGATATTGCCTGTGGATTTTCGTACATGCGGTATAAACCCTCTTTCAGCACAAGAATGCTTTTTTCAAGTGGCCCGAAGCGACCAGCGAGTCTGTCAGATATGATATGGTCGCACCTGTACACCACAACAAGCCCGAGCACAAGACCAATCGCCACCACAAGCGCACCCGCAGCAATCGAAAACAGCGATGTGTTACTGGCAAAGGCATAAAGGGTTGCCATCAAGATCAACGAAAGCGTCAGCATATCCATCGCCCGCTCTATTACGATGGTCGAGAGACTGATGCTGAGTGGAGTATCCTCGGTGGTCTTCAACGCCATGCCGCGTGCCACATCTCCGATGCGGGCAGGTAACAGATAATTCAGCAACCATCCGAACATGATGCATTTGAATGCGGTATCCCTGTGAACCCGGTATCCGGACGTCCTGAGCAACACGCTCCAGCGCCATGTCCGGAAGACAAACGTCATGAGAATCATGAGGCATGCTATAGCCACATATCCAGGCGAAACGTTCGATATGATCTCAAAAATCTCTGAAAATCCTGCGAATGAGAATATGCCAAGAAGCAGCAGAAAACCGATGATCGCTGCAAGCACGAGCCGCATCCATGACCCCTTGATCATCGTGCCGAATAGATCGCGAAGCCCGATGAGGTTTCCGATCACAAACATCTTAAGTAGCCGCATCCCATAGCGGTGCCCGTTCTCAGATAGTTTCAGTTTCGCCTCACCATGCTCTCGACCGTGCCATGTTACCGGCACCTCTGCACTCTTGAATCCAAGAATGTGTGCCTTAAGTGGGATTTCCACGGTCAGGTCGAATCCATCTGCCTCAAGATTATCGATGCCGATGGTATCAAGCACCTCTCTTCGATACGCCTTGAACGCATTGGTGACGTCCCTGTGCCGTATGCCAAACATCAGTCGGACCGTGTTATTAAACGCCCGGTTTGCAAGCATCTTTGGCTTCGGGTAACCAACGGTTTCGCCGCCTTTGCAGAACCGTGATCCGTACGCGATGTCATACCCCTCATCGATCTTTCTGACCAACCCCGGGATATCCTCTGAATCATCCGATAGATCGGCCATAACCGGGATTATGATGTCACCAGATACGCTCTTAAAACCTGTTTTGATAGCATTGCCAAATCCGGGTGTATCTGTCCGATGCACTGCCCTGATTCTGGTGTCGTTTGCTGCAGGATCGTCGATGATTGCTGGTGTGCTGTCGGTGCTGTTGTCATCAACAAGTATGATCTCAAAATCCTCTGTTTCTGCATGGTTTTCGAGCACTTGAATCAGTTTGTCCAGCAGACTGTAGAGATTGCCTTCTTCGTTGTGGGCTGGGATGACTATTGAGATTTTCACAGACGTACTTTTTTCGTCTAAAATAATTTCTCGTTCTCCTCCACCCAACTTGCCAGCCTCCCGACTCCATCCCTTGGCGTAACATCTGGCTTCCACCCGAGCTCTTCTCTCGCTTTAGAGATATCAGAGATATAGACCTTCTGATCAGACGGTCTCCAGTCAGCATACCCGACCTCAGATCGGCTGCCAGTAATCTCCTCAAGCATGTTCAGCAGTTCAGATAGTGACATCGTATTCTCTCTTCCGCCGCCCATGTTGTACACTCCATGATGCAAACGATCCCGCCTATCAAGAAACGCATCGAACGCAGCCACGAGATCTGTCACATACAGCATATCCCTAACCTGCATCCCATCTCCATAGATCGTAATTGGCATGCCAAGCAGTGTTGCAATCGTGAACCATGCAACCCATCCCTGATCCTCAACACCGAACTGGCGTGTACCATAGATGCAACTCATCCTGAATACCGCTGCATCAACCTCACCACGCGCGGCATAGTCCTGGACATAGACATCGGCTGCATACTTGGATGCGCCATATGGGGTGTGCTCGCACAGATCGGTTGCAAATGTCTCTGGTATGCCCATGAAATCCGGGTCAGAGAAGACGTAACGCTCTCCTCTCGCTTCAACAGGTATCCCATTCACATTGTCACCGTATACCTTGTTTGTCGAGCAGAAGATGACTGCTGGACTTGTTCTTGAGAGACGCGCGGCTTCGAGAATGTTGAAGGTGCCGAGCGCGTTTATCTCAAAATCGGTTCGCGGATCGACAACCGATGTGGTGACCGCGGTCTGAGCCGCGGCATGTATGATCACATCCACGTCCGATGCAGCATCTTTTATGGCATCTGCGTCCCTGATATCTCCTTTCTGCATCTCTATGTTTTCGTAACTGGAATTCAGATGATTCCAGTTGTACACCGCACTGGACGCATCATAATTCAAGAGTTCTGCGCGGGAGAGGTTATCGAATACAATCACCTCATCACCCTTTCTCGCATAGTACTCTGCCACATGACTTCCGACAAAGCCCGCGCCGCCTGTTACAAGTGCTTTCATAGGTTCACCGTGTGCATATCTCAATCAAGCACACCAACAAATATGTAAGTGAATCCGATCTTTTTCTCAAGCATCATCCTGTATCGCTCTCAAGGGAGACCTATATCTCAACAAGCCCTCTCTCCTTTAACTCCTCAAACGCCACATCAGACCGATCATCAGCGTCCTGTGTCTCTCCCCACGCCACGAGTTCCTGCATCCCATCCTCAAACGACATGGAAGGCTCAAATCCGAGCCGGCGTATCTTTGAGATATCAGCATAGCAGTGCCTGATATCGCCCTGACGGAATCTGTTCACAACCTCTGGTTTCAGGTCCCTCTCATATAGCTCTGCAAGCGTCTCAGCGATCTTTAAAATCGAGACAGGTGTACCTGTCCCTA
>DTYY01000242.1 GCA_012961645.1 Methanosarcinales archaeon
GTCGTAACAAGGTAGCCGTAGGGGAATCTGCGGCTGGATCACCTCCTAATAACCGTGCACAAAATTGTGCACATTATGCCACTACCGGTCGAAGACCATAGAATATCAGGATCGATACACTTCTGTACGCGTACTCGAAACATATATATCACAACGTTTCAGTAACTACCATCATGCACCTTATTATAACAGAGAAGCACAGCACCGCAAAAAGAATCGCAACCATCCTTTTTAGCAAAACATCGAAGATGGTCAGGGTGAATGGGGTGAACACCTACGAATCAGGAGATACCTCTGTGATCGGGCTAAGCGGGCATGTGGTTGGTGTTGATTTTCCTGATACATACAACAACTGGCAGAAGACAGATGCACGTGACCTCGTCCATGCCGAGATCATAACAGTTCCTGATAAAAGAAACACTAAAATCGTATCTGCGCTCAAAAAGCTCGGAAAAGTGGCAGATACCGTAACAATAGCGACCGACTATGACAGAGAGGGGGAATTGATCGGTGTAGAGGCTTTGAATATAATAAAGGGTGTAAATCCGAAGATCGAAGCAAACAGGGCGAGATACAGCGCGATCACACCAACCGAGATCAGGGAGGTCTTTAAGAACCTCAGCCTGATTGATTTCAACCTCGCGGCAGCCGGCGAGTCACGTCAGATCATCGATCTGATATGGGGTGCCGCACTGACCAGGTATCTCTCGGTAACCTCGAAACGGCTCGGAAAGCGGTTTTTGTCTGCAGGAAGAGTCCAATCGCCAACTCTTGCCCTGATCGTGGATCGAGAGAAGGAGCGGGAGGCGTTCGTTCCGAAACCATACTGGGAATTGTACGCCGTCCACCCGGGCGAGCAGCAGTTCATATCAAAGCATAAAAAAGACCGGTTCTGGGAGAGAGAGGAACTTGACAGAGTGGTTGCGAGGATTCAGGGTGCAAAATCGGGCACGGTTTCGGATGTGAAAGAAGGAAAGAGGACAGAAAAGCCTCCAACGCCGTTTAATACCACCGAATTTATCAGAGAAGCGAGTAGGATCGGGATAAGCCCTGCAAACGCGATGCGGATCGCAGAAAACCTGTACACAAACGGATTTATCTCATATCCTCGAACTGACAACACCGTTTATCCAAAGACACTCAACCTTAAATCACTTGTCTCGATGTTTCTTGGAAGTAGATTCAGAGAATACGCATCTAAATTACTTGAAAAACCACTTAAACCAAGTTCCGGGAAAAAAGAGACGACAGACCATCCCCCGATATATCCCGTAGCAATCGCGAGCAAAGAACAACTGAAAAGCGATGAATGGAAGATCTATGAGCTCGTCGTGCGACGTTTTTTTGCTACTTTTGCAGATGCAACACTCTGGAAGACGCTTCGGGTCTTAATCGACATAAAAGGAGAGGATTTTGTTGCAAACGGCGCGGTGCTCGTCGAACCCGGATGGAGATGGTACTATCCGTATCATAAATCAGACGACCGCATACTCCCTGATCTAAAATCCGGGCAGGTGCTGGACGTAGAGAAGTTCGATATCGAGAGCAAGACGACGAAACCACCTGCAAGATACGGTCAGGCAAGGTTGATCAAGGTGATGGAGGATCTCGGGCTCGGAACAAAATCAACACGTCACGAAATCATACAAAAATTATATGACCGGGCTTATGTTCATGGAAATCCGATCCAACCAACGAAAACTGCTTATTCTGTAATAGATACGCTCGAAAAGTACGCTACAACGGTTGTAGTTCCGGATATGACGAACAAACTCGAAGAAGACATGAATCTAATCACAGAGGCGAAGATAACAGAAGAATCTGTGATAAAAGAGTCAAGAGACATGCTCGATAAGATATTCGATGATCTGGTAAGTAACAGGGAGAAGATCGCTGAAGAGCTCAGAGAGGGGTTGCATAATGATCAGGTCGTCGGACCGTGTCCTGAGTGCGGCGCAGAGATGGCGGTACGCCCGTCCAGGTTCGGCATGTTCATCGGATGTGGCAACTATCCTGACTGCAACTTCACGCTCTCGCTACCGTCATCGAGGTTCGGGATGGTGGTCGTCACTGATAAGGTCTGCGAGGAGCACGGAATGCACAATATCCAGATCGTTCAGAGCAAAAAACGCCCGGTAGAGATCGGTTGCCCGTATTGCAACCAGCTCAAGTGGGAAGCCGCCGAGAAAGCCGGGAATGACCCGGTACTTGGACCCTGCCCAGAATGCAGATCAGATCTCGTTGTCAAGCTATCAAGAGGCGGCGGCAGGTTCATCAAATGCAACGATCCGGATCAGGACTGCAAGTTCACATTGCCGCTTCCATCGCCCAGGTACGGTGAACTGGTCATCACCGACCGGGTCTGCGAGGAGCACGGGCTTTACCACGTCCGCATCGCAAGCGATGGCAAGAGTCCGTGGGAGATTGGATGTCCTTATTGCAGCTACATCGAGTGGCAGAGGAAACAAGAAGAGAAGAAAAGTAAA
>DTYY01000243.1 GCA_012961645.1 Methanosarcinales archaeon
CGCAGCTTCTGTTCATTTTCTACGCTCATCGGCGCAAGTGGAAGCCGCAGGGGTCCACCCGACAGACCCATCATATTCGCAGCAGTCTTCACCGGTATCGGGTTCGTCTCAATAAACATCGCCCGCACGAGGGGCGCAAGCTGGTAGTGGTGACGCCTCGCCTCATCATAATCGCTGTTTTGTATCGCATTTGCAAAGGCTGCCGTCTGCGCAGGAGCAATATTTGCTATGACCGAGATCACGCCCACCCCGCCAAGCGACATGATCGGCAGCGTCAGAGCATCGTCGCCAGATATCACCATGAAGTCCATGTCCAGGGTCAATTCGATTACGCGCGACACCTGTTCAAGATCGCCGCTCGCCTCCTTGACGCCGACGATGTTTGGGATCTCTGCAAGCTCTGCGATCAAATCGGGTTCGAGATTGATGCCTGTTCTGGACTTGATATTGTACAATATCAGCGGTATGTCGGCAGCACTCGCGATCGCATCAAAGTGGGCAAGGATTCCGTTTCTGTTTGGTTTATTATAATACGGCGTGATCAGCAGTGCGGAATCAGCGCCAGCGTCTGCTGCATGGCTGGTGAACCGGATCGCCTCTTCGGTATTATTCGAGCCGGTTCCAGCGATTACAGGGACGATTGAAGCGTCAACTGCGATATTGATCAGTTGTTCATGTTCTTTAGCTGTTAAAGTGGCTGATTCTCCGGTCGTGCCGCAGGGAACGATGCCAGAAACCCCATGCTCAACCACGTACTCAATATTTTTTCTAAAACCCGCCTCATCGATCCTGCGCTCGGGCGTGAATGGTGTGATCAATGCTGGCAGAGCGCCCTCGATCTTCATAAGTATCACCCTACAATGGTTTTCTGCGCTGGGCAATCACATTTCTGCGTGTGATGTAACCCGCAACCCGGTTCCGGATGGTCTTACTGGTGATGTCTGTGTGTTCGGTAACCTGCGCCTTGTTGGTTTCAAAATCGGTTCCGAATGCGTAACCTCGCTGCGCAATCAGTTCTCTTGCGATCTTTTTGATATATGTCGGTCGGATATTTCCCATGTATAACGAGATGTGGCAGTCTGACATATAAATATTGCTGCAATGACGGCTTTTGGACAAAATCCATCCATACCATTACCTGATGTCGATGCGGGTAACCACACTTTTCCAGGATGGTGGACGTGGCGGCTGTTGAACTTCGGTTAGACGAGAAGACGCGGGTGATCGCGTCTTCTCAGATCAAGGTTTTGGCGCCTCGATATCGCCGTTTATGTTGCACCCCGAGCCCTGTTCCTGTACGCATTCCACGCCTCAAAGACGAGCCAGAGCGCAAGCACGAATATCGCGATGCCGATTCCGGTCAACAACAACATGTCTGGTTTTCCTGATGTGATATAATCGGCATAATAGCTCTGGATATTCAGCGCCATCGCAGCCACCGTGGTGATCATCATGAAGATCATCGGGATCACCGTGTAGATGACTGGCTTCTTCGTTTGCAACAGGTACAGCGTGATCACGAGCAGAGCAAGCGCTGCGAGCAGCTGGTTGGTAGTCCCGAAGACGGGCCACAGAATTAGTCCCCCCATCCCTGCATCCCTTACAAGCGCAAGTGCAAGCGCTGTGAGAACGGCGATCGCGCCTCCGACGTACCGGTTCCTGAGGATGCCTATCTGGTAGTTGCCGCCGACCTCTCCTATGACATACCGCTGCAGCCTTGCTGCTGTGTCGATGGTGGTCATCGCAAAGCTGACAACGACAACTCCAATGATCGCTACAGCAAACTCAGAAGGTACTCCACAGGCTGCAACAAAACGTCCTGCACCGTCCACAAAGGCGGTGAGTTTTGGCAGAAGTCCTGCTGCTGCGCCCCAGCTGGCATAATGCTCGTTCCAGAGCGCCACACTGGCAAATCCGGCGGTGCATGCGATGACAGCCATCGTGGAGAGGGCGCCTTCTGCAAGCATGCCACCATAACCAATCATCTTTGCATGAACCTCGTTCTCCAGCTGTTTAACCGTGGTTCCTGACGATACAAGGCTGTGGAATCCTGATATAGCACCACATGCGATCGTAACAAAGAGGAACGGATAGATCGACGGAGCGCCCACCGGATGCAACTGCACATCAGGCGCAACCACATCCGGGCGCAGGATCAGGAGCCCGAGATACATGAGCCCCATACCGATGAATAGCTCATGCGCATTGATATGATCCCTCGGCTGCAGGAGCAGCCAGACCGGGAGCACCGATGCGATGAACGTGTACAGCAGTATGATGTAGATCCATGTGGTCAACCCTGAACCAAGGAACGTTTCAGGGAGTACGATCGGGTAGAGCACCCCGATGTAGATCGTGATGTACATAATAATCACTGCGATGATGGTCGGTATCAGAACACCGATCTTTGTCCGGTAGATCAGATAACCGACAACGATTGCAAGGATCATCTCACTGGCTATCGGTATGACGGTTACCGGGTACCAGTTGAGCATCAGAGCGATCACAAGAGCAAAGACCGCGATCACAACGAGCAGCAGGAAGAACGTGATCAATAGAAACAGGTTCCTTGCCCGCGCTCCTATGATATCCTCGGTGAGTTCACCTATGGACTTACCCTGATGCCTGAGCGAGACGACCAGCGCGCCAAAGTCGTGAACAGCGCCAAGAAAGATCGTCCCGAGGACGACCCAGAGAAACGCTGGAACCCAGCCCCAGATCACTCCGATGGCAGGGCCCACGATCGGCGCTGCGCCCGCAATGGACGCGAAATGGTGTCCGAAGAGGACGGACTTTAACGTCGGCACATAATCGACGCCATCCTCGAAACGATGTGCTGGTGTTTTTGCATTTGGGTTCAATGCAAAGATCTTCTCGGAAAGAAAAGTTGCATAGAACCTATATGCCAGAATAAAACCAGCAAAAGACATAATTGCAAGCATTAATGCATTCATTGTGCTTTCCTCCTCTGATGTTGAAGTATGGGTGGTAATCTGGTAAAATCGATTGCATATATATTTTTCGGTTGTTAATCCTGCGACGGGCGATTTCGTTTGATTACTTTCACTGCTATTCGATTTTTTTCGATTTTAAAGGCAGGGAGTTTTGATCCATCTACCGTCCACACAAGGTCAGTACAATCTACGATGGCCCGGATGCTCACCTTGCGCACCACAACGTTATATCCCATAATATGGCTTTAATATCATAATGGTACGCGAAACACTCTCGGCAGATGAGCGAGACGGGTTGCTGCACAGACTGCACGGTTATCTGGCGTGGGTCGGCGCTGAGATACCGCCTGTCTTTGAGATCGATGGCATGCAGATTCCACTCCATGAACTGATCTGGCGGCTTATCAATAAAAAAGAGCTGACCGATGAAGAGATTGTCATGATCGAATCATTGATCAGCGTTCTTGATAAGAAAGAAGCCCGTGACGAAGCCGCCATTGCAAAAGCAAATATAACCGAAGAAGAGGCAAATAATCTGTACAAAGAGGCATCCGGCCTCTTGCGCGCTATTATGGATCTGAAAGACCTCGAACGTGGGGCATATCCTGATGATTACGATCTTCGCAGGAAAACAGCCCAAAAAAAGTTAGAGATGCCCACACTCTGCTCAAGTTTGTGGATAAGCTCGGATAGGGATTGCCATGAACACGAGACCCACACTTGACGAATACTTCATGAACGTCGCAGAGGTCGTTGCGACCAGAATCGACAGATCTTGCGGAAGTTCGCGTGGGCGCTGTTACGTTGAGAAGGGGGAGGGTCATGTTAAAGGTTATTTAAATACCACAGGTATAAGTGAATGAAGGAACGGATCGAACGGTACAAAGATAAAATAAACTATATCGTACGTAATGTGGAATCCATCCAAAAAGACGCGGAAAGCGAACTTGAACTGGGTGGAATATTCTACGGGCTTCACACAGCTATCGAGGCATCGATGGATGTGATGGCAATGCTGTTAAAAGATATGGGGGAGGTTGTCGAGGACGATTATTCAAATATCATGCGTCTCGAAAAGATCGGGATTCTATCAGCGGATCTTGCAGATCGATTGAGGAAGTGTAATGGACTGCGAAATTACCTTGTGCACAGGTACAACAGCGTTGATGATGCGATAGTGCTGGATTCCAGATCTGAAGTGAGGGATATTTTTTATGAGTTTATTGAGATCGTGGAGAGGCTTTTAGATGGATTTGGAACAGATCAAGGATGATCTTGTATTTTTGAGAGGTTATGACGCCGTTGTTTTTGGCTCTTATGTAACCGGAGATTTTAGAGATGGATCTGACATAGATATTGCGCTGATCACTCGAATTAAGGATTACGAAAAGAATCTGGATATCTTAAAGAGTTTTATCGGAAGGGCACCTGCAGTATATGATATCCGGGTATTTGAACTGCTGCCGCTCAAGATCAAAGCATCTGTGATGGATAATTATATTGTCCTCTGCGGAGCACTGCCAGATATATCAGAGTATTTTTATCATTACAGGAAGTTGTGGGGTGATTGCAAGCACAGGGTTGCAGCCGGATACTTTGGAAGTTATAGGGAACAGGTGGCTGCGATACAGAGATTTAAACGATTGGAAGGTCATATAGATATAGTGAAAGCGCAAGACCACACAGATCACCACAGAAAAATAGAGAGATTGGTACAGATGTAAAAATGGAAAGAAGTCAAGTTATGGATGATGAGAATAAGAAATTGTTATTCGAAGAATATCAATTAATTAGGGAGACTGCAATCCATTTTGATAAGATATTACTTGACATCCGAAAGGGCGCAGTTACTATTGCTTTCATTATTTTTGGGTTGGTTGTAGAAACATTCAGAGTCAAGAGTGTTTTATGTGGGTTAAAGCCAATTGACTTGGCAATAGCCTTCACATTGATCGAATTCCTGATGGTTCTTATTTTTTTCTATTTAGAACGGCATTACAGAATATATTTGTTAAAAATCACACAACTTGCGGCAGAATACGAAGATCGACTGGGTTTGAGCAAGGACGGGGATATGGGTATGGACGGAGTATCCAGATGTTTGAACCGTGTGCATGATGAAAAAATGGACTTATGGAGTAGAATTGCACATTTTAATATATTTACATCTCTCATGGCTATGGGACTTCTGGCTTTTAGTATATTATGGGAATTTAAAATCGACGTATTATCGTTTGAAGAAATCTTATTTTATTCATTTATTGTATTTATAATTCTTTTTTTTGGTTTTGTTGTTTATGGATTGCGGAACATCAAAAAGCAGAAAGACGGAGAAGATATATTACATGACGATTTCATAGTTTATCTATTTTCTATGGTTGTATTTGTTATATTTCCATACATATTATTTTTCTTATTTAGCTACGATTTTGCATCGTCATTCAGTTTGGCTTTACTCATTAGTATTATATTTTTCATATTTTTTGGATTATCAAAAAAAAGAATTGAAGAAGGAATTTTGAAATCCTTGATCATCTTTCACGTAGTTAGCACATATTTGTTTAGCTGGGACAATATCCCCGGAAGCGACAGCGAGAGACTCTTAAGATATCTCAGAGATGATCACAACATTGGCTGGACGGAAAGTGCAGGAATCTCCAAATCAGATGACGGCAAAACTATCAGTATTTTTAAGGATAGAAACTCAGCCGAAATAATGATCGATGAAAATGAGGAAAAGGCGACATTAAAAATCAGCGATGATGTTAGAACCCACGATCTGACAGTTAAAAAGAAGAACGGCAAACTAAACATACACAATTATTGATCCGCCTTAACATATTGCCATAAGAAAGACCTAGCGATAACGAACAACAAACAACATGAGACCCACACTTGACGAATACTTCATGAACGTAGCAGAGGTCGTTGCGACCAGATCGACCTGCCTGCGGAATTGCGTGGGCGCTGTGATCGTGCGAGACAAGCGCATCATATCAACAGGCTACAACGGCGCGCCCCGGAATCTCGATCACTGCCTGGATATCGGCTGCATCAGGGATCATGAGAATATCGAGTCGGGGACGATGCATGAGGTCTGCCGTGCCGTGCATGCCGAGCAGAATGCGATCATACAGGCTGCGCTGCATGGTGTTAGCACCAGAGGCGCAACGATCTACTGCACCCACCAGCCGTGCGTGCTCTGTGCGAAGATGATCATCAACGCAAACATCGCCCGCGTGGTCTTTACACACGCATACCCTGATTCTCGTGCGCTTGAGTTCTTTGATGAAGCCGGGGTCGAGATTCTGCAGATTGATCGCAGATTGATCACAGAGATGAGGGCGCGGCTTGAACACGCCGTGGGGCTTTCCAGCACCCCGCGCCTCTAAATCCCTGTTCTCCATCATCGCCGCTGATCACTCAGGGAGTGGTGGCACCTGAGGCAGCTCGCCCTCTCCACCGGCTCCGCCAAGCCCGCCAAGCGCTGTAAGATCCACGATCTCTGCACTCTCCGAAAGATCGAATGTGCCATCAGGGATGTCTCCGTTCACATCAAACTCGGTGACTTCGTAGCGTACGCTCTCGGTTTTGCCATTGTGCGACCATTCCCAGTCAAGCAGCAGCGTAAATCCGGTCTTCTTGTCCACGATGAGGTCGGATTTTTCGGGATAGATCTCACCGCCTTCAAATGCCCTGTGGAGCCTCCACAATTCGCCATAATCCAGTTTGATCGCTTCGCGACCCATGTAGTCGGCGTTGCGGTCCACG
>DTYY01000244.1 GCA_012961645.1 Methanosarcinales archaeon
ATATTAATTTTAAATATATTTGGAAGTGATGATGTGTGTGGGATTGCGACGGTTGAGCCGCCTGCGAAAATCGGTGTTTATACGTTCAATGACTCCGACACCGCTCGTTCATACCCGCAGAATCGCAGATGGTTTCTGATCAAGTCGTGTTCCATCTTCCCTCATCAACTCCTCATACACCATCTCAACCGTGCCAAGCATCGTCTTCTGATCGATGCCGAGCATGCCGGCGGTATACATCGCACCACCGGCGCCAACACCCTCCTTGACCTCGCCTGCCTCGTATTTACGCAAGCCCGAGAGACGCGAATCCGCAAATCCAGGATCTACAACATGGATGCGGCAGCCGAGATCACGGATCACCGCCTCAAAATCGATCGATCGGTCCTGATACACGTACTTCGTGGTTGCGATCGAGATTCTTTTCATATCCAGACCCAGATGTTTCATTATCGCGAAGACCGCGACCATCTGGGTGCCGCCCGCAAGAATGATGTCGCAATCACGCGAGCCTGTACCGGCGCTGGTAACCACGTCCACCACGCCCGCAACCACGCCTGCTACCGCAGGCATCATCGGATCGCCGAGTGCTGCTATGGCGCGCATAGGGTTTTCGCATGCCTCGCTCACGGTGATACCCGATGCGCTTATACCCTTTCTCACAACATCACGCTTGATTTCGAGCGGGTTTTCCGAAAAACTGCTGCTGACTCCGTAATCGTATCCAAGTGCTGTCAGCACACCGAGAGCCGTGGTTGTGCCGCCAGGAATACTCTCGCCTATTATGATAAAATCTGATAGCTTTCCAAACTGCGAGCCGATCTGGCAAGCGCTCGAATAGATCGCACCTGGGCGTGACACAGCATCACCATGCCTGATATCGTGCCCAGGCTCGGCACCGAGGTCGATTGCCGGGACATCAGGCACGATCCTCAGTCCGGCATTGATGAAGAAATATGGCATGCCGGTCAGCTGCAGTGCAGCGCGAGTCATGACCGCTGGTGTTGGCGCACCCCCCTTCTTCATCGGCATCTCTGGCGTGCTGCGGGGGCTGCCATACGCCACAATCTCGGCATCGGCTGCCGGCGTGTATTCGTTGAGTACGGTGGTTGCGCCAGCCGCCGAAATGTTTGGAATCCGGCATGTATCAGTATTTGACAAAACACACAGAAAAATGGGATCTGAAAGATGGCTTTCCGAAGTTTTGGCTGGCGTAATCCAGTTACTATGTGGCATTGGAATCGTTCCGTTGTTATCTCTGTTTGTTTCGCATCTGCCGCACCTCCGGACAGAAACAGAAATATTCTTCGACTGGTTCAACAAATATTTAACGGACAGCCACCCTAGAAATTATTCAGGTTTTTTATGCGGCAGTTGCTCGGGGACTTGCACCATATCCCCATTCGGAATCCTGAAGCGCCATCTCGGCAGCGCCTATTTTGATTACTCTTATTCCTGCCTCACAACCCAATCTTTGTCACTACACATGTTCAGAGTCTGTTTTACACTCTACTCAGACGCCGACTGATCGCAGAGTAACGACCCTCCACAGGATATCTGCAGCCGAATGGTTCCCGTTTCTTTGAAACTTGATTCAAAAATCGAACAACGATGTTTGCGACTTCTTTTCGGGTATTTTCTCGGATTTTTTCGCTGGTTTCCCTTTTTTAACCTGTTTTTCTTGCTCCCCTTTCTTTTCTGGCTCTACCTTCTCCACCTTCGCACGAGACTCAGATCCACCGAAGATCTCAACCTTTTCTGGAGCCACATCCTCGACCATGTCCTTTGCTTCCTGGTGAATCGTTTTCACCTTCTTTGTATCCTTCTTGCTGCCGATTATGTATGCGATTTCAGTGGTATCGAGATTCATCCATGCCGTGAGACGTACTGCATAATCGCGGTCCGCAGACAGCATCTTGACGAAAGGGAGGAGATTTAAGCGTGCATATCTCTGAGAAGTCTGGCACTGCACGCCGATCTTCTCTGATATCCCGTCCCGTACCTGCCGGCTCGTTCTGGTGCTCCTGAGCATACGCCACTTCGATGGTGGCATGAACCGTGCGCCAGGATACTCGCGGGATTTCGAGACCGTGACGCCTGAGGTCATCATCGCGCCCGCATACCGCCACATCCGGTAGTTCTGGCGTAGATGTACCCTGCCGAGAAAGACATCAGCCCTGGATAGTGCGCGCATCGCACTCGTGACGTCCTCGCCGCGATACTGGGCAGGCAGGTTCTCGTCGATCCACTGGATAAGGTCATCAGGGGTCTCATCTATGCCGTATGTTGCGTTTATCGCCTCTTTGATGTCATTTCCTCTGAATATCTTCTTTAATACATCAAATATCGTATCCCTTGAATCTCGTGGCGATACGACCACGCCCTCGAGGTATAGTTCGTCCTTCCCCTGCGCTACTGCCTGCAGGTCGTTGATTGCGCTCCTGACATCGCCGTGCGCATTCTCTGCGATTTTCAAAAGAGCCTCAGGGTCGCAAACGATCCCCTCGTTGTGGCATATCTTCTTCAGCATTTGTGCTATCGACCTGCTCTGCAGAGAACGAAACGCTATCGCCATGCACAAATTCTTGATGCTCTGGGAAACCCCGTACAGGTCGTTTGCCGTCAGAAGGATCGGCTGTGATGTCTCTTTGATGATTCTGGCAAGCGCCTGTGCCCCACCCCGATCGGCGTTGCCATGGATGTTGTCTGCCTCATCGAGTATGATCAAACGGATGCCGCCGCTCAGTGATGCCGTTTCCGATGCAAGCCCTGCGACCTGCTTGATCGCACTCGCTGTCCGCTGGTCGCTCGCATTAAGTTCGATGACATCCCAGTCAAAATCATGCGCAAGCGCATGGGCGGCTGTCGTTTTGCCGATGCCGGGTTTTCCGTGCAGTATCACTGCTCTCTGATCAGGTACACCGTGCTGCCAATGCAGAGCCCACGCGCGAAGTTCGCTCACAGGTTTGCTGTTGCCCACGATCTCTGAAAGCGCCGCAGGTCTGTATTTCTCAGACCACTCGATCTTTGTCTCTGATACACTCAATCGAATAACCCCTCACAAGCGTTTTTTCAGGCGAACAACACCCAGGATAATGGTCGTATTGCCAAGGTACCCTTGCGCCTTCGCCGTTGTTGTTCATATCAATCCACCTTCCCGGACAAACAAACCGCTTGCCACTTACAGACTGATTGTTCCCGCCGCAGCATGCAGGATCATGAGTGCATCCAGTGATGTGATCTCGCCATCGTCGTTTACGTCTGCAGCGGCAAGCATTGCGGCATCGAACGGGCGGCTGCCGGCTGCTATTTGCAAGCATATCAATGCGTCTGCGGGAGTAATCTCGCTATCACAGTTCAGATCGCCTTTTATTGTACTCACAATCAAATTCTTCATCTCTGTATCGGTTGCACCAGCGTTATCCACCACAGCCAGAGTTACAGTGTAGTTTCCTCCAAAAATATATGGATGTGTTACCATCTTTCCTGTTGCATTCGTCCCGTCCCCAAAGTCCCATTCGTACTCCTTGATAAAATCACCATCATCCGGGTCATACGAAGAAGATGCATTGAATGTCACCTCTTCACCCGCAAGTGGGTTTCCTGGTGAATAGGTGAAATTAGCAATCGGCGCTTTATTCGGCGACTCTACTGTTACATACCCTATGTCCTGTGTTGACCACAGACCACCATCATCTTTCACCCCGAAAAAGATCGTGTGAGTTCCAGGCGAAAGCTCTGACGCCGGCATATCAAAATCCTTTTGATCGCTCAGGATGCCATCAATAAAAGACCTCCACTGATACGCAACCACAAAACCATCCTCGTCAGTTCCGTTACCTCTGAATTCTATAATGTCCTCTCCCTGCAATGCCGTGTCAGGCGTGATTGAACCGATAGATGCAGTGGGTGGCAGTGAGCCAAAACAATATATTTTTCCATAAGTAATTTCACCTTCGATACCAACAAAGACCTTGCCTTCTGCTACCGCCGGTGACGTGCACCATTCCAATTCTCCAAATCCATAACTCCATATCTCAGTTCCAGTATCTTCATCCAGGCAATATATTTTACCACTACCAACAAAGACCCTGCCATCCGCTACTGCCGGTGTTAAAGATGTCCCATACCCTTCAATTGTATAATTCCATATAAATGCTCCGGTATCTTCGTTCAGGCAATAGATTTTGCCACTGGAACCAACAAAGATCCTACCATCTGCTACCGCCGTAGATGAGTCCACATAACCTCCAATGGTATAACTCCAGATCTTAGCTCCATTATCTGCATTGAGGCAGTAGACTTTGCCATCAGAAGAACCAACAAAGACCCTGCCATCCACCACTACCGGTGAAGAACTCACCCAACTTCCAGTTGTATAACTCCATATAAATGCCCCGGTATCTGCATTCAGGCAATAGATTTTATGATCAGAAGAGCCAAAAAAGACCTTACCATCCGCTACCGCCGGTGAAGACACACTATCTGCAGTCACGTGAGTCCAGATCTCATCTCCATCATCTCCGTCCAGGCAATAGATTCCACCATCGTATGCATGGGCATAATTGTCATATTCATAACTGCCAAAAAAGACCTTTCCATCTGCTACTGCCGGTGAAGTAACACTCCAATATCCAGTCGTATAAGTCCATCTCTCAGTCCCATCATCCTCATACAGGCAATAGAATTTCTTAGCAGAACCAACAAAGACCTTGTCATCCACCACCGCCGGTGTAGAAGCCACGGCACCTCCGGTTGTATAACTCCATATCTCAGTTCCGTTATCTCCGTCCAGGCAATAGATCTTGCGATCCTCGGAGCCAGCAAAGACCTTTCCATACACTACCGCTGGGGAAGAGAACACCCGATCTCCGGTCGTGTAGTTCCATAGTGTATTGTTGTTATCAGGTGCAGAAGAGTATGAATACCCTGTATGCCTCGCATCATGTCCAAACATTCTCCAGTAATCGGGCATCACGTGTATATTATTCCAGATCGTTCCAAGGTTTTCGTCTTCTGCTATCACGTAATCATCGTACGTATCAGTGATCTCCTCAGGTAGAGTCGCAGTGAATATCATATCAGAATCTTCGTCTGTTAATTCCACATCCCTATAACTGCCTCCGACCTTTACATGAGCCGTTACATTCAACACTTGCTCATTATCAGAAACGCTCACCCGTATCGTCTTCATATCCCTGGTGTAGCCTGCCCAGTGTATCTCAGGAGGTTCGATATCTGGAGCCCGCACCACCATCGTCCATCCCTGCTTGAGTGTGATGTTGAGCAGGTCATATATCGTCCACTCGGGGCCCAATTCCTCTACCACTTCTTCGTAGGTATCGTGATAAAAGCTGAATCTCCACTCCTCAACCTTCACCCCTCCAATGTATACGCCGTCATCTCTTTCCTCCATGCCCACCATCCAATCCATGGCATCCCCCAGGCTTATGTTCATGATGTATGTCTCCCAGGGGGGACCGGGCAGGTATCTTATACCAGACCAGACACGGTAATCCTTCACATCCCCTCTTCCAAAATCAAATATGATCCTCGCACTCACCTCATCAATATCACTAATGTATGGCGCCCAATCCCTGTACTCTTTACCCCATGGCACTTCGGTGATTATTTCGATCATCTCTACGGAAATTGGTGCGCCAAGCTCGATCGATTTCAGTTCGTCCAGGGTCACAACAATTTCATTTCCGTCTTTGTCGCTATCAATGACAATAGCATCAACAGGTGGCTCCGGGAAACACTCTCCAGGCTCTACCAATCCAGCAATTGGCGTTTCTCCGGTCCAGACGGTATCAATAACTTTATCTCCTACCTTCACATTGAACGTCAATCTGACATTCTGCGCCTGGTCTGTGCCGGCATTCCTTATCCTGACGTGAAACTTCAGCTTTGCCGCCTCATCGGAATTAACAGCGGTTGCCTTGCTCCACTCCTCGCTGCTAAAGCCAGAGGTACTCTTACTGGCGCTTACACTTGCTTCCACGGTCACAGAAGTGTGCCCGGTCACACTGACACCATCAGGAAAACCGACCTGAGTTTCAACGCCAGTTTCAACAGCCACTCCTGCCGTCACCTCAGTCCCAAGTTCCCAACCACTGCCGGTTCCTTTTGTTGTCTCTGAAGATATCTCGGTCTTCGTTATAACATCTATTTTTTCAATATCAACTTTCAAATCAGGATAAGAAGGAACTAAAGGGTGCTTTCCAGGTGCTTCTACGCGCGCGGGCATCTGTCCGCCAAAGTCTCCCAGATCCGAAGGAGAATGCCCGTCTATTTCCTGCCCATCGTCGTAAGGGTCCCTGTCTGTGCTTTCTGACCGGTTGTCAGTAACGTACATCTTCCCGTCTAAATCAGAGATATGTCCCGTATATTCCTCGTAGTCGTCTATCCCATCTTCGTCGTTATCCACGTCCGAACTCGCCACTGCTGATGGGATCATCGCAGAAACAAAGCTGATCATCAACACCGCGAAAACGATTGCTGCTGCCTTATTCCTGCTACTATTTTCTCTCTTGTTTTCCATCTTCTCAAACTTCCCTTCTACTCCACCCAGACTTACATACAGAGCCGGTGACGATTGCAGTATTTACCGTTTCGTCCATCCCCTGATTCGTGTATGTCACACCCATATACATCCATCGCGCCTTCCGTGAGATGTGAAAATGCCTTCTGGACAGTTCTCTCTTGCTCCATGCAGAAGTGGTCAAAACCCATCCCATATAAGACCTTCCCAAGGACCGGCTTTGCTCCGAAAATAGATATGCCGCCAAGATAACCTCGGGGAATCACGAGTGACTAACGCTTTCAAATGGGATTAAGTCCACTTAAATGCCCGGTTCACGTCTCTAAACATGTCTTACCTTAAGAATAAATCTTTACAGTGTACACTATCCTTGGAAGAGAGTTTATTTGCAGCAGCTTAAAGTAACCACTTTCAGGCAGATGCTTCAGCCTTCTGGACGCGGTAGCCCAGTTTCTCCAGTTCTCGAATCATTGAATGCTCTCTCGTCTCAGACTTTCGGTTTTGAGCAGATCCGAGCTCCTTATATGATTCGCCTCTGGATAAGATATGGTGGACGGCCTTCTGGAATCTGGTGGCGGAATCGCGGCTGCTGCTCTCTTACCACCACGCCGTTTAGCAGTTATATGGTACTTTTCGCCGAGATACGTGCCTTTTGTTCGTGAAACTGCCAGAGCATTATCTCGACTTTGTCAGATTTACCCGAACTCATCGTGATCTACACTCATCTATCATACATACAGTAGTTAGATATATTAATACCGACTTCTACATAAAGTCCATCCACCAATAAAATGGGGAATAATGGATGGCATAAACTTTAACTTACACACCAACGATCTATATCGGACATTCGATAAATTGAAGCACCTTCACGAAGAATATGCATCACATTTCCGCAGCAAAACCCGTAACGTCACTACACAGGCGCTTCAGTATCTTCAGAGAAAATTCCTCGAGAAAGGACGTGGTAATATGACTCAATACGCCGGAAACGTGCCAGACAGCAACAACCAGTCGCTACAGAACTGCATCTCTGATTCTCCAGGGGACGTGCAACCCGTAATCGACCATATCCAGAGGGATGTAACCGGATTAATCAGAGATAGACTCAATGGCTCTATCCACATCGATGAATCGGGATTTGTGAAGAAGGGAACAGAGTCTGTCGGTGTAAAACGCCAGCATTGCGGTCGTCTCGGAAAGGTCGAAAACTGTCAGGTTGGCGTTTTTCTCGGATATGCAAACGGAGCTTACCGAACCCTGATCGATGAGAGACTTTATCTCCAAAGGACTGGGCAGAGGATCAGGAACGGCGCGAAAAGTGTGGCGTTCCCGAAAATGTCGTATTCAGGACAAAAACTGAGCTTGGATTGGAGATGATCCGCAGAGCAATGGACAACGGTGTTCCATTTGGATGAATCGGTATGGATTCCTTTTACGAAGAACAAACATGGTTTCGGAATAAAATAAACGCCAAAGGGCTGATTTATATCGCAGATATCCAGGTAAATACCAGATTCTGGTTGAATAAGCCGGAAAAAGAGATACCAGAACGAAAAGGAGATCTCGGACGTATTCCAACGAAAGAGAAGATGCGGGAGGGTGAACCGCATCCGATCGAGGTGAGAGATCTCAAGAACCAACTGGAAGATTCGGAATGGAGCCGCTTCTTCATCAGAGACACCGAAAGGAAGGAGCTATGGTCGAATATCGCGTGTGTACGTGTATATCCGGTGGTTG
>DTYY01000245.1 GCA_012961645.1 Methanosarcinales archaeon
CCCTCCGATCGGCTTTGGTATGGTGTGTTTGTCGATGAACGGACTGAAGACGTTCATCAGGAGTATTGCAAAACACGTCCCTGTGAAGTACGCACCAAAGTGGAGCTGGATCAATACCAACCCCGCAAGTATAACCCCATAGACCAGCCTGCCCCTCTTTGTTACAGGTGACGTGATCGGGTCTGCTGCAAGGAAGATGAGTCCGAGGAAGTAGCCTCCGGTCAGGACATACGGGAGCTGCCAGCCCTTTCCAGAGATCAGTATCAAGAGTATCAGAAGGATAGTAGCACTGAGTGCCACCCGCCGGTCCGCATATCGTTTGTAGAGAATGAATGCGCCGCCGAGCAAGACCAGTACA
The DNA here is from genome assembly GCA_012961645.1 of Methanosarcinales archaeon. GTDB lineage: Archaea > Halobacteriota > Methanosarcinia > Methanosarcinales > Methanogasteraceae > Methanogaster_D. The sequence goes on from DTYY01000245.1 coordinate 359, forward strand.
GGCGAAGCCTCGACAAGCCTACCGGCGCCCGTCTCGATTATGATGTCAGAGAAGCTGCCGAGATTCGGCGTCGATGCCGTCCCAATCAGCGTGGGCCACGCGGCAAGCAAAAATGCAAATCCGATCAGAACCGGATGAAATACAAGCGTTCCTGTGCCGCCAAAGATGTATTTTGGCACCGCTATTGCAAACGCCGCTCCGATGATCGGAACCCAGATCGGAACGCCCGGCGGCATGAGGAGCGCAAGCAAGAGGCCGATCAGCACGGCATTCCCGTCATTAATCGTTACCTGCTGGGAAGCGGCTTTGTAGATTATAATTTCAGCAACAACCGCCGCAATCACGGTTGCAAGGATGATCTTTACCGCCGGCAGTCCGAAGAGATAGATTGATGCAAGAGAGATTGGTATCAGTGCAGCGACCGTTCCCCACATCACACGTTTCACGCTCTCCTTACTCTTCGCATGTGGTAATGGTGATATCGTAAGTGTCATAGTCTAAGCCTCCATCTCAGCCACACCATGTTTGCCGTACCTTATCATCTGCACGATCGGCAGCTTGGACGGACAGACATAAGCACACATACCGCATTCCACACAGTCGCCGATGTATAGTTCAGCACAGATATCGAACTGGGCACTGTCAGCATATCCGTACAGCAGATGCGGCAAGAGACCTACTGGACACTCGTCCACACACCACGCGCAGTTGATACACGGACTCGTGGATTCGCGGTTGATGTCACTCTCTGTCTGCACGAGAATGCCTGACGTCGTCTTGATGACCGGGACCTCGTCGGTGTACTGCGCCGCGCCAGATATCGCGCCGTTCATTATGATCTTTACAGGTGTTCCGACGCAGCCACCACATTCTTCAATAACATCTCTGATCGGTGCTCCGATCTCTACGAGGACGTTCTTTGGAGAGCGCACCGCGCCTGCAACGGTGACCACTTTCCTGATCATGGGGGTACCTTCACAGAGCGCATCATGGAGTGCCTTCAAGGCGCTGATGCTGCTCACAAGAATGCCCCTGTCCTCAGGAGTGCTACCGCGTGGCACCTTCTTATTCGCGAACTTCTTAACAAACGCGTTTTCGGTACCTGGCGGATAGTACGTCGGTGTCGCGACGACCTTGATGTTGCTATCAGGTATGGTCTCGGTTCGCATGACCTGTAGCGCTTCCGATCCCAGCTGAATGACGATAAACGCTTTTTTAGCGCCAGACGATTTTATCAATGCTCTCAATCCGTCCGCGATCTCAGAAGGATGGTCGAGCATGAGCGCCTCGTTTGATGATAGATCCCATGTATTCGTTCCGTTGATGATGATTGTGTCGATATCTGCCTTTTTGTATACTGTCGGTAGTCCATTCGGTTCGACGATCCCAGCCTCCCTGATGATGCGCCTCATCTTAGCTTTCGACAAAATCCATGGCTTAAAATCTTTTTTTTCTCCATCGTGTGTCTTGATTACCACGCTGAGAACGTTCCTACCAGCTGGATGTGGCATTTCAGAGATGGCAGTCACCTCTCCAGAAACGCTTGAATGTATCACGGACTCGCCATCGCCAATTGGTTGACCGGCAGAAACAATATCACCAACACTTACCAAGGGATTGCACACCGCGCCAGCATGCTGCTCCAAAGGAATAATCACCTGATCAGGCGTCTTCATGGTTGCAATCTTCAATGCGGATGCCTCCTATGTTTCGAGTTATGGATACGTGTGTCGGTATATAAGTTTTGTTCTTGCACGGGGCAGACTAAGAAGACACGATTACTCGCGCCTCCTCGTCTAAGAACCGTACGTGCGA
>DTYY01000246.1 GCA_012961645.1 Methanosarcinales archaeon
CCTATCAGTATCCCGACCAATCTCGATTGTTCCGATAATTCAACCGCCATAGCCGTCAACGTAGAATCGAGCTGGAAGAGACCAAGGCACCATCACTCGATGCCGTACATATCCTTGAGTCCGTGCCCTGTTGCTATGCAGACAACCGTCTTCTGATCCAAAGAATCGCCAGCTTTCTTTGCTCCTGCAAACGCAACAGCTCCGCTCGGCTCAACAAAGACACCGTTTGATCCGAGTTCGTCTCTTGCCATGAGGATCTCCTCATCGGTCACCCTCATGCAGACGCCTTCTGACTCGCGGATCGCCTTTAATGCAAGCAAGCCATCGATCGGATCGCCACATGCGATTGCAGAGGCAACGGTTCTTGGATCTTTTATTGGCACGATGGTGTTGAATTGTTCCTCCCATGCTCTCACAACCGGACCGCATCTCTCAGCCTGAACACCTATCATACGCGGCAGCGCATCGGTGATCCCGGTTATCATCAGTTCTCTGAACGCCTTCCACACACTCCATAATAGGGTGCCATTTCCTATGGGAACGATCACAGCGTCCGGAACACGCCAGTACATCTGGTCAGCGATCTCAAACCCCACCGTCTTTGTGCCCTCGCACCGCCATGGGTAGTCGCCTGCCAGAAACGATTCAGGGTCGCTGCGGACCTGGTTCTCGGCGATCTTCATGGCATAGGCGTAGTCACCGCTTGTGAGCTCGATCTCAGCGCTGTATGCCTTCATCTGGATGATCTTGTTCTGCGCAACGATTTCAGGGATGATGATCCTGGATTTCAGTCTGGCAAATGCTGCAAATGCTGCAACAGAAGACCCCATATTTCCTGTTGATGCAATCACTGCCCTCTTTCTCCCCCAGATGACTGCTTTTGTGATCTCAAGTGCTGAACCGCGGTCCTTAAACGAGCCCGTTGGATTGGCTGCCTCGTACTTCACGAAAAACTTCTTTGCGTGGGGAAGCAGTCTTGTAAGATCAATAAGAGGCGTACCACCCTCCCCCATCGTTACGATCCTGGAGAGATCACCAACCGGCATGAATGCCCAGTATTTCCAGTGGTTTGGGCACTCGCGCATAAATTCATCCATGAGAATCGTGCGCTGTATCGATTTGTAGTCATACTCCGCGTCAAGCGCAGAATTGCACTTCGGACACCTCATCACCGGGCATCTCTGAATCTTCTCTGGGGAGTAGGAATTCCCGCACCCGATGCACCTGAAGAATTTTACATAGACCAGTGTCTCACATCCATGCAAAAGATCATTGGTGATGCCCCATTACCCTGATTCGTACCTCGCAAGCGAGACCTCTGGTACACAACGTCAGTGGCATCCTCAGACAGTGAACGTTCATGATGCTGTTTCTGCATGATAGATTAAAAGATTGCCGCGATCATTACGACTGATGGATGATGCCTAAGCACGAAGACGTCGGAGGTTGTATCTGATCTTCTTTTTGAGTGTATAAAAAATAATAAAACTGAAAAAAGATATAA
>DTYY01000247.1 GCA_012961645.1 Methanosarcinales archaeon
GTCCGGCGGAACGATGAGATCCGATTCCATAATAGCGTCCGGATCAAGAGGCGTTCCATTTTCTCGAATCTTCGACGTAAACACCCCAAGCACGTCTCTAAACTTTGTTTCATCACCAGATTCGAGCAATCTCACGATTTCATTGTCGAGATCATTCAATTCGTCCATCAAATCATCGCTCACCTTATACTGACCCTCAGTCATGATTCTTATGATCATCTTCCCATCTCCTCCTTCAATCTTGCAAGATCATCATCCACACCGGCGGTGGTCTGCATCCTGCGAAGTTCTCGTTCGATCTCATCTTCTCCTCCGATCTCATCGAGAGTGCCGAGTTCGACCATCTCGTCGAGTGCGGCTGATTTTGCACGCATACTCTCGGTCTTATCCTCAGCCCGCTGGATAGCGAATCCAACATCAGCCATCTCCTCTGAAATCCCGGTGACCGCCTCTTTCACCTTAACCTGCGCTTCAGCAGCGGTGTACTGCGCCTTTATCGTCTCCTTCTTCGTTCTGAATGCCGTTATCTTCGCTGAAAGTTTTCTCTCCGTCTCAATGAGTTTTTGTTGTTCCAGATCCTCCTCATTGATCTGCGCAACGAGATTTGCGATCTCAATCTCATTGGATCTCTTCCGTTCAAGTGCAAGACGTGCAAGATCGTCCCTGCCAGCAGTGACAGCATCCTTTGCCTGCTTATCAAGTTTTTGAGTATTCTGCTCAAGTTTCGCTTTCTGAAGTTCAAGCCGCTTCTTGGCTGTGACAACCGTGGCTACGCTGCGCTTTACCTGCTGAAGCAGCTCCAGTTGTTTCTGATATGAGTAATCGAGTGTTTCTCGCGGGTCTTCATGGCGATCGAGTAGCTTGTTTGCCTTGGATTTTACTATAAGTTCCATGCGTGCGAATAATCCCATAAATCCACCATTGCGATGAGATCATATAAAGATGTTGTTACAGAATTGCCCTGAGGATCTTATAAATGATGTATATTAATATCGCAAATATTATTACCCGCACCATTCCAAACACGATCAGCAAAAATTTATAGACCAGAATGACCACGATGACAATAATTACAATCTGCAGTATCTCGCTGGGTTTTATGCCGAAAGGGTTTGCCATGAAATGATGGGGGGTTGTAGCAGTAAAAAGCTTTCCTGATCGGAAGGGTATATCAGGGCTGCATGATATAATATCATCAGGGACAATTGCACCATAAACAGCATACCGGATCGGTTGATGGCATTGAAATGGCTAAAAAAGATCATTGGAAGAGAAAACCGCCAGGAGACGACCGAGATCGCCTTTCACAAACTTGAAGATTGGGTTGCAGATAAATTGAAAGCGGATCTCGACGATTTCTCCAGATCCGCTGCCCTGATATTTGCAGAGATCGAGGATACAGCAGAGCAACTGGTGCGCGACATCGGCACGCTCGAGACTGCAGAGCCTCCTGAGATGCCACCACGCGCGCTGAAGGTGGGGCTTGCAGCCCGCGACAACATAATCAAGCAGATCAACATGTTGATCGAAAAGATCAACACTCCAGAGATGGATTATTCGGCGATCAGGGAATTTTACGCGACCGCTGATACCAATCTCGAAACTACACTCGAAAAATCGGTGAAAAGCCACCACTCTGCCAGATATCTCTTTCCAAAGGAGGTCGGCGAGGTCGTCTCCGATGTCAGGGATGTAAGAAAGTTACTCAACAAACTCAAGCTTCTGATCGACGAGAAGGAAGACCAGATAGGGAATTTAGATGAGATTTCAGGAACCATACAGAGTATAATAGATATACAGGATGATATCACCGAGCGAAATTCAAGGATCAGGAATGCCGGGTCAGAATTAAACGATTTTCGCCATGAAAGCGATGAACATGCTGCCCGGCTGGAAAAGCTCTCAGAAAGTGCCGAGTGGAGTTCCTTTGTCAAACTTGAGACAGAATTAAAACAGGCTTGTGAGGAGAGGGATGATATCGAAACCAGTGTCATGGAACTGTTCATGCCGCTTAACAAAGCCTTCAAACGGATGAAAAAGCAGGACGCGAGTGAAAGACGCACGTTATCTGCAAAACAGAAGAAATTGCTCGATATGTGCCTCGAAAATCCGATTGAGATGGATGCAGCAGATGTCACCGATTTTATGACCGATGTGTACAAACTACTCGAGAACGACGTCCTTGGACTCAAGGACAGGAAACGCGAGAAAGCCATCGGTCAGACGAAACAGATAATGGACTCATTCGCGTCAAAGAAAGACGCACACCGTGTCATCAGCTCTCAGATAAGGAAGATCGAGGACCAGATCTCTGGTCTGACCATATCAGAAACAAAAACCACACTTGAGAGAGAACTCGCTGCAAAGAACGAAAGGATCGCGAGGATTGAACAGGAGATCGAAAATTTGAGAGGGAACCTAAAGATACGTGGTAAAGAACTCGAAGATCAGAAGAATAATCTTTCCAGCGCTGTAAATTCGATAAAAACGGTTCACATAATATTTGATTGATTCCTCAAGCCCGCATCATCCGGATCGCGATCACTTCCGTCTCTTCTGCCTCTTCATTCCGCGCCTGCCGCCGCGTCCCATACCCCATCCTCTCCGGCAGGAACCAGCGACGCCGTGGCTGCGGATTCCATGCTGTTTGATAGCGTTTTCTGTGGCAGACGTAACTCCTGACATGACTGTGCTCCTGTGCACCATCTCAGTTTCAGCCGGCACCTCGATGATCGCCCCTTTCTTGCATACGCCAGCACATGCCCCGCAGCCAGTGCATCTATCGATGTCGATCTTCGCCGTATCTGCCATGGTTATCGCTCTTACCGGGCATACACTGATACACAAGCCGCATCCTACGCACAGCGATTCATCAATCTGATATTTCATCTCTTCGGTTCTCTGGTCCGGCTGCTGCCTTGGATCCTCACGCCTCTACCTCTGCCACCACCAGTTCCAGCACCCGATGTGCCACTTGCTCCAGAGATGATCCGGTTGAAGTCAACATATTTCCATAATATTATTTTAACTCTACAATCTCTTTTACCTGATCAACGATCGTCTCAAAGGCATCAGCAGCATCTGATTTATGCTCAAGCACGAATGGGATGCCGCTATCACTCGATTCAACGATCTTTGTCTCGATCGGAATCTTGCCAAGGAATGGTACGCCCATATCGGCGGCAGAACGCTCTCCACCACCGATTTTGAATAGATCGATCAATTCGCCGCAGTTCGGGCACTTAAATCCACTCATGTTCTCTATGATCCCGATTACAGGTATACCAAGCGCTCTTGCAAAGCTCACAGACTTTCTCGAGTCCAGTAAAGCCACATCCTGCGGCGTGGTGACGATGATCGCTCCATCGATATCAGGAATCAACTGGGCTACGCTCAAAGGCTCATCGCCAGTTCCCGGGGGGAGATCGACGATCAGATAATCCAGATCACCCCAGAACACATCCGAAAGAAACTGTTTGATCGCACCCATCTTGAGCGGTCCCCTCCATACGATCGGGGTATCCTTGCTCTCGAGCAGGAATGCCAGCGACATGACCTTCAGTCGCGGGGGCACAAAGACTGGCGATATACCATCTTCCGAGACGTCCGGATGCGAGTCCTCTATTCCAAGCATTTTTGGGACGTTTGGTCCATGTATATCGGCATCCATAACTCCTACCTCATATCCCTTCGTTGCAAGGGTGAGTGCGAGGTTGATGGCGACGGTGGTCTTGCCAACACCACCCTTACCGCTCATAACCAGTATTTTGTGTTTCACTTTCGCCATCCGCTCTCCCAGGCGTTTATCCTGTTCCATATCTGGTCCAATATTACTTACTTCATTCATCGTTCTCACCATGCTATCATGACATCGTTCTATCGTCCACGTCTGCCCCTGCCGCCTCTGGCATAGCCGCGATCGTCCTCTGCCCGGTGCAGATTTGCGCTTCCACACTTGGGACAGTTCTGCGGTCTTCCTGTGCCATACGCTTCCTCCCATTCATGTTGGCAGTCGTAACACTTGAACTTTCTTGCCGATGTCGTCGCCATCCTGTAGGCTCCTCCTTTTATCCGTATCGGTCTGCCACAGACCAGAGCACAAGCGACCTTGCTTCTTGCTTCGGTAAGGATTCTGTGAAAGGTCGGCTGCGAGATATTCATCTCTCTTGCCGCATCACGCTGATCCATTCCAAGATAATCCTTCAGCCGCATGCTCTCCATCTCTTCCATCTTCAGAACCACTTCCTCGGCATCCTGCCGGCATATCACGCATGGTTTGAAGTAGTCGTACTCGAATGCAGACTGCACGTACCTGTGTCGTCTCGGTCTTGGCATTTATGAATAAATATTCACAATAAACTTAAACCTTTCGGGCAGGAGCGTTGAATCAGCGAATGCCCACGTATTCCCGCAGGTCAGCGACATGGAGTTTTCTCGCGAGTTTGTCGATGAATGTAGAGTCCAGTGTTCTGCCAAGATCCAGTTGCGTGTAGTAATAGATCGCTCCGAGAAGTCCCATCGATTCCAGACGTCTGGAAGAGTTCGTGACCTTCACATGAGGGAAGAATCCCACCTTTCCGACCTTGCATATCCGCCTGCTGAACTCCACGTCCTCGAGGAGGACGTTACGGTATCCTCCGCACTTAAAATACGCATCAGATCTCACACAGGTGTTGAAACCGGGCAGGGTGACGGACAGCAATTTATCTCGCATTGAAAAGTACTTGTTGGAGACCTTCTCTGCAAGTTTTATCTGTTCGCTGTGCTCTGAAAATTCAAAGCCGGTTGAGAATGCAACAAGTTCAGGGTCGGCTTTGAATGTTTCATAGACGTAGGCAAGGTAGTATCCAGGAATCCGGGTGTCTGCATCGATGAATATAAAATATTTACTACTCTTACTCGCATTCATAGCCCCAAAGTGCCTGCCCGCTCCGATGCCGCGCTCTTCACATTGCAACACACGGTCTGCGTACCTTTCTGCAATATCAAGACTCCCGTCAGTGCTCTGAGCGTCTGATACGATCAGTTCGTAGGGCTTGTTTGTGTTCTGGCTCACGATCGATTCGAGCGTTTCCTCGAGATGGTTGACCTCGTTTAAAACCGGGACGATGACCGAGATTTCGGGTTCCATGACTCATTTTATTTTTGCGCCATGCGGCATTAAAGATGACGGACGCGGGAGGCACCCGAGTTCGAGCACCCGGGGCGCAATCATTACCCTCATATATGTTGATGTAGCAGATACAAGGGATGGCAATGATGAAGAGAGTATCCGGATGCACAGCACTACTGGTGCTTGCGCTCGTGCTTGCGCCTCTGACCGCAGGTTTTGCGCAGTATGCGACGTCCGATGTAACCATACCGACGTATCTGATCGAACTGGACTATGAAACAGGTGAGAATGCCACGATGGGGGTGGCGTGCGAGACGATCGTATTCAGGAACCTGGGAGATACGAACCGATCAGAAGACGCTTGCATCGCCGTGCCCGAGGATTCGGAGATCATGCAGGTTATGAAGATGGGGCATGCGACCGATGCCGCACCTGCAGGGGTTGCGTATGAACGAGAAGGAGAGGTTCTATGCTGGAATATGACGCTTAAGCCAGGTGGCATGGCGATGTACTCTGTGAGGTATGTTGTGCCACTTGGTGGCGCGGGAACGTCTGACGGACCTGACGTGTTTGTGAAGAAACTGATCGATCCTGAGATTGTGACCTATCCGATTGTCTCACTCATACTGAAGGTCAACACCGATGACGAGATCGAATTCACAGACGGGTCAGGAAACATACTCGAACCGGATTCTGCAAGCCCGGAGGACGATGGCGGAGTTCGTTATATGTGGACTGATCAGGTGGCATTCGAAGAGTTGCATGTCCTATTACCACAGCCCTCACATTCACAGCCCATAGATCGGTGGATCACGTATGCTGTCATCGCACTGCTGCTAATCTCTGCACTGCTCTACCCCGTGCTCCATATCAAGAACAATAAGCTGAGAGGGAATGATCGCGGACTCTCATGCTCAGGATGCTCTGTCTGCGATAAAGGCGGAGACGGCGCGGAGGATGAACCAGATGCAGGCGGCGACTGGGAAGAGATGGATGAGATCGTTACAGAGATTACGCAGTCGAAGGAAGATCTGATCCGCAAGAAAAAGGCTATATTTGCAGTACTGAGCAAACTGGATAAGGATCATGATGCTGGCGAGGTTTCGGATGATGATTACAGGCGATTGTCACGAAACTATAAGGACAAAGCGATTGAGATCATGAAACAGCTGGATAAGATGGAAGAATAAGATAGAGGGGTATTAAGCGCGTCATAAATTTTGCAGCAGCCGCGCGTTTGCATGGCACAGCGCGACTGCAACTGCATCGGCGGCGTCAGCGGGCATGATTTCGTCGATTGCAAGCAGCGCCATCACCATCTTCTGCACATGTTTCTTATCAGCTCTCCCCGAACCCGTGACCGCCTGTTTCACCTGATTTGGCGTGTAATCATAGACATCGAGGCCGTACTCGGATGCTGCGAGCAGAATAACCCCGCGTGCATGGCTCACCTCGATCGCAGACGTTACATTCCTTGAAAAGAAGAGCCGCTCAACCGCAAGCTCGTCCGGTTCGTAAGCATCAAAAACAGCCTTTATCTCACAAAATATCGTTTGTAGGCGGTTCTGGATCGGCGTGTCCGGCGGCGTGTCGATCACGCCATATCTGATGCAGCGTGCACCATCGATTATACCAAAGCCTGTTTTCGCAAGTCCGGGGTCAATTCCGATGATGATCATGCCTTATTCGCAACTGCGACTCGAGAGAGCTCTCTACTTCAGTTTCAGGTTTCTATGATTGACGAGACCACACTCCATATCTTCTATGAATACCTTCTGACCAGTCATTCACTTCACCAGTCTATCAATCAGTATCATGGCTTAAATGTTGTTCGTTTCTCAAGTTATATAATTAAATTATATATCATTAATTTTTATGCTATATCGATGGTTATTGCTTTTACAATACGTGTCAGAAAACTAATCGGTTTTTTTGGAAAAGTCGGAGGGTCTATACCCGTTGACCGATCTATTACATAAAATAATTATTTTAGTAACACCATGTATTACACAAAACGTTTATATACCTAACAGGTGTAACCTCGTAAAACGACCATAATAACTGATCGACATGGATATTGCAACACTACTATCTTATGGAATACCACACCTGTTGCAGCAGTTCATCTACATCATCTCGACCAACCTGCTTTATCCGGTGATACTCGTCCTGATCGTCCTGATCATAGCGAGTCTGGTCGAACTCGGCGGGTTTTTATTCGAGTGGCGCAACCGGCACCGCGATCTGGTAAGGATGGAGCAAGGCGCAGTCAGAGCAAGTGTGCTGCTGAAACAAAACGATTCAGACGGTGCGTTTAACATACTCGGGCAGACGTGCTCGAATTCGTTCGTGCACGAGTTTCTTTACCGGCTCTCCGCGTCCGGAAGGACGATTGGTGAATACAATTCTGAAATGCTTGAAGTGAAGCTGGAAAAACTGCTGCAGGACATCGATTTTGAGATATCAAAGAAACTCGAGCGCTCAAGGTTCGTTGCCCGTGCCGGACCGATGTTCGGGCTGATGGGTACGCTGATACCGATGGGTCCGGCA
>DTYY01000248.1 GCA_012961645.1 Methanosarcinales archaeon
GGATCGGCGTGTATGACCCGCATTTTGTTCTCTTTGATCAGCCGTTCGATGTCCCACCCGAACTGCCATGCGTTTCTGATCATCCGTGCAGGGCTTTCATCGAGTGTGACAAATATCCCGGGTTCTCCGTAATCTATGGCGCCCCTGTACAGATACTGGAGCCCGAGCGTCGTTTTCCCACAGCCAGGACCGCCCGTGACCAGGACGATATCGCCGCTGATGAAGCCACCCGAGGTGAGGTCATCAAGACCCTGAATACCTGTGAAAACCCTGCTCATTACGGCGAGCCCTCTCTGAACCTGGTGATGCCGATACCTGTGTTTACAAGGAGTTTGTGCGCAAGATCCTGATACTGCCACGAGCCAAGCCCACAATCAGGTCCTGCGTATCGTATCATATCTCCAAACTGCGCATAAGCCTGCCCAAGCCGTTTAGTAATCGTATCAGGCGTCTCCATCGACGTCACGATCTCGTCGAGCCTGGATGTCTCCTTCCACACATTGGTCTGGTATCGTTCGTTTAATTCGGCGGTCATGCCGAAGATGTCGGTTCTTGCCACGCCGACCCGCAGAAACGTGTCGTACTGCTCAAGATCGGTCTTTTCGACCAGTTCGAGATAATCAGGGTTCGCTGCAGATTCCACGCCGACTACATTGATCGAATCAGACTCGCACGCGAACCTGTAATGCAGCGGTGAGTGCAGGTGTATCTGCGTATCGACATCAGAGGATTTTGCTGAGATGTTGAGTGCATGGATGATCTCGTCGTCATCGAACATGATCCCTGGATTGATGCCGATGCTCGGCTCATCGATGCTGATGAGCGCAACATCAAACGACGACTTCAGATCAGGCGCCCTCTTCACGAACCGATCGACGCTTCGTGCAAAGAGTTCGAGTATGTCGGAGTATTCGGTGCTGCCAAACTGCTTCAGATACAGTTCGATTGCGCCTGTGATGCAGACCCTGACCTTCAACCGCTCTCCATTCTCCTCGAGATAATCCTTTGCTACCGGTTCGAGGAGTTGCAACTCGATCACATCTGCACAGTCTTCTTTTACGAGAAACGGCGCCTCAGCAGAGTAAGGATCATTGATGATCCCGAGAAACTGCTGATTCATGTCCTGAAACTGGGGGTACGCCGGTATCTCGACACCGGCAGCGATCTTCTGGCGCATGGCGTCACAGACGACCTCACCGACATCATCATACCGTTTGTCTGCAAATGCTTGCCGCACACGGTCCTTCTCCCCCAGCGGAAGCGGATAACTTCCGATGTCATCGAATATGATATCCATGATATCAATTTATGTGCATTTTGGTGATGTAAATCTATCGGAGGGCTGCCCCCCCGGGTTTACTGCGATCGTCAGAACATTGCAGTTTTTTTACGACCACCATAAACTATGAAATAATTTGATTGAGTTAACTTCACTAAAATGGTTCAGGCAGGTTGTGCGAAACGTTGGAATCTGGTTATTTTACTGATGGAAGGTGTGTATTTTTGGCTGGTTTGAGAGCTAGCTGGTTTTGGAAGCACTACATATCTCAAAAACTTATTTACGGATAGATATGGCGTAATAATTTTGTTTTATGAGAGAAATAGACTTTTAAATCATGGAATTACAGCCAACTTCTGGAAGGTTGTTGATGGGAAAGTTATTTATGTTAAGAATCCAATAAGATACGAATTCGGAGGTAAAAAGCATGCCTATGGAAAGAGACCTGATAAAAGAGGCTTATGACAAGGAACGAGCATGGGGTCTGCTCACTGCCATCGACATCCATGAATGCAATCCAGATAAGATACGGAATGAAGCCACCATAAAGCAGTTCATCTACGAATTATGTGAATTTATCAAGATGAAACGATACAGAGATTGCATGGTGGTGCGTTTCGGAGAGGGGGATATGGTCGGGTATTCAGCGGTTCAGTTGATTGAGACGTCTCTAATATCTGCGCACTTCGTGGATGTGTCCTCGAATGGGTACATCGACATATTCAGCTGCAAATATTATCGTCCGGAAGATGCTTTTACCTTCTGTAAGAACTTCTTTGAGGCAAAAGATGCAAAATATAACTATTTACTGAGGGTATGAAGTATGAATGTGGTGATGTCAGAAGTGGTGTTGCATCGATGTATTTATCATGGAAAGCTCCACCATGGTGTGCTGTGAAGTGGCTGAAATCGTGTTGCATGATGTCGGTTACAACAACAAAAATTTGGGTCAGCAGCCAGGGATGTGGGTAGCCCTGACCTATCGAAACGCTTTAATAGTACCCAAGCGGTACATTCAAACAGATGACAGGCAGGTGTTTGCTTCATGTCCAACATACAAAAATGTTACCAGTGTGGACTGTGCACCGGAATATGTCCGATGCGAATGGTCTCAAAGATGTCGCCAAGGAACGCGATATATAGCAATAACATCTATGACATACCGACAAATGATGTCTGGCAGTGTCTGACATGCGAACTATGTTCATCGCAGTGTCCACAGGGTGTTTCGTTCTCTGATTTTGCGTTAGAAGAAAGGATTGGAAAGACTCTGGCAGATGTCCCTCACGAAGGAGTTTTCTCGAGCATTTCAGACCTTATGTCGATGCTGGATGCGGGCAAGGTGACCCTCTTGGAGGGTGCGGAAAAATCCTCTTACGGCTATTTCCCGGGATGTCTCGACTTCCACAATCTGTTTTTTGGTCTGGATGATGTGGATTTCACAGAGATTGCAGAATCGAGCCTGAAACTGCTGAAACACAAAGGAATCGATCCGATGGTTATGCAGATGAAATGCTGCGGTCACGATCAGTTGTGGCAGGGAAACAAAGAGCTTTTTGACCGATTGGTTGAATATAATACCAAATATATTGAGGAGAGCGGGATCGATACCCTGATCGTGAGCTGTGCCGAGTGTTACCGGACGCTTAAGAAAGATTATGATCTCGATGTCGAGGTCAAGCATATATCAGAGCTGCTTGGTGATGTGGAGTTTGATGCAAAATCGGATGCGACGGTGACATATCATGACGCGTGCCGTCTTGGACGGCACTGCGGTGTGTATGATGCTCCGCGAGAATCGCTGTCAAATGCCGGCATAAATATCGTCGAGATGAAACATTCGAGAAAGGATTCGAGATGCTGCGGAGTCAGTTCGCTGATGAACTGCAATGAGATTACCAAGGCGCTGCGTGTCACACGGATGAACGAGGCTGAGGATACAGGCGCATCAGCGATGGTAACGTCCTGCCCCAAATGTCTGGCGCATTTCAACTGTCTGAAGAAGGATGAATCAACAGATTACAAATTCGAGGTGGTCGATCTTTCGGTGCTGCTGGCACGGCAACTGAATGGCAATCAGAAATGAAAGGTTCAGGTGTGTACGGGTAGCAAGATCAGACGGTGAAAGAGTGCGCCGCGCACTGGCTGAGGCAGGCGCACTCCAGAGAGATGCAGTGATCCAGAGAGATGCCGATCATCTGTATCTTCCGATCAAGCACGGGATCAGCATAGAAGAGAGCTTTCCAGACCTCAGAGCAGGCATTGAATACAGAGAGTTTGAGCGCAGGGTGGAACCATCATTCGAGGAGATCCTTGGGTTCACCCCATCGTATGAGGTGATCGGTGATATTGCGATCATCGATGCCGAAGATTCCGATGAGGCTGGAAGAATCGCTGATGCGATCCTTCTGATGCACGGGAACGTGTCGACCATCATTGCGGCGTTGACCGATGTGCATGGCGAGTTTCGGGTCAGGGACTTTCGTGTGATAGCAGGCAAGCCCGATACAGAGACCGTGCATAAGGAGTATGGCTGCCGGTATGAGGTCGATCTTGCGCGCGTCTACTTCACGCCGAGGCTTGCAACCGAGCGCAAACGCATAGCAGACCAGGTCCGCGAAGACGATGTTGTCGTCGACATGTTTGCAGGCGTCGGTCCTTTCAGCATACTTGCTGCGAAATCAGCCAGATATGTGATTGCAATCGACAAAAACCCGGTGGCAATCGAGTATCTGCAGAAGAACGCACGGTTGAATTCGGTAAATAACATAAAAATCCTCTGTGGTGATGTGCGGGACGTGGCATCCGATCTGCGCGATGCAGCTGACCATATAATTATGAATCTGCCGCATTCGGCGCATGAGTTCCTTGACTGTGCGCTAACGATCATAAAACCAGGCGGCATCATCCATTACTACGATATCAGACCGGAGGAGGACCTGTTTGAGGGTGCACAGGAGACGATTGCGCGTGCTGCGGATATGCGCGGCATGACCACGCGTCTCCTGGATAAGCGGGTCGTCAGATCATACTCGCCGCACCGATACAATGTTGCGCTGGATGTGGAGATCTGTCCCCGGTCATAAATTGAGATAGAAAGAATATTAGAGTGGAACTTGGATGATCGCAAACAACCACAGCATTTCAAAGGACGATTCAAAGAGATCGGCTCTACTGGTGGCTACACTGGCATCGTTCCTGACCCCTTTTATGGGCGCTTCGGTAAATCTGGCACTTCCCGCCATTGAGCTTGAATTTGCCATCGACGCAATTCTATTAAGCTGGGTACAGACATCCTATCTGCTGGCTGCCGCGTTATTTCTGGTACCCTTCGGAAAGATCGCCGACATATACGGAAGGAAGAGGATCTTCACCTACGGCATATCAATCTTCACGGTCTCGTCGTTCCTTTCGGCGGTATCGACCTCTGCTCTTATGCTCATTGCGTTCAGGGTACTGCAGGGGATGGGGAGTGCAATGATCTTCGGCACAGGAGTTGCTATAATCACATCGGTCTTTCCTGTGGGAGAACGGGGCAGGGCACTCGGGATCAACGTTGCAGCGGTGTATCTGGGACTGACCCTGGGACCGTTCCTGGGCGGGTTTCTGACCCAACACTTTGGCTGGAGGAGCATCTTTTTGTTGCTCATCCCTCTTGGATTGATATCGATCGTTCTGATCATCTGGAAACTGAAAGGGGAATGGGCAGACGCGCGGGGTGAGGCATTCGACCTCACCGGTTCTGTCATATACGGCATCACCATCATCTCGGTGATGTATGGTCTTTCCCTGCTGCCCGACATGTCTGGTGCCGGGCTCATCCTGACCGGATTGACGGGTCTGGTGGTGTTCATCTACTGGGAGATGAGGGTTGAACATCCGGTACTGGATATGGGGCTCTTCAGATACAACAGGGTGTTTACCCTGTCGAATCTTGCGGCACTGATCAATTATTCCGCGACCTTTGCCCTAACCTTCCTGTTGAGCCTGTATCTGCAGAAGATCAAGGGGCTGGACCCGCAGAGTGCAGGCGCGGTCCTGATCGCCCAGCCTTTCGTGATGTTTGTCTTCTCACCCCTTGCAGGCAAGCTCTCAGATAGAATAGAACCGAGGATCGTGGCATCCGCTGGCATGGCAATCACCACCATGGCACTGATGCTTTTTACGTTCCTTGATGAGAACTCCACATTTTACTTTATAGTTGGGAGTCTGATCATCCTTGGTTTCGGTCTTGCCCTGTTCTCGTCTCCAAATACCAACGCGATCATGAGCTCAGTTGAGAAACGGTTCTATGGGATAGCATCTGGAACACTGGGTACCATGCGCCTGGTCGGGCAGATGTTGAGCATGGGTATTGCCATGCTGCTATTTGCCCTATTCATCGGAAGGGTCCAGATCACACCCGAGAACTACCAGTTTTTCATGAGAAGCATGGAGACCGCATTTGTGATCTTTACAGCCCTCTGTTTTGCAGGTATATTCGCCTCCCTGGCAAGGGGAAGGGTCAGATGAACGGCCTGGAAAATTTTTCAGGTGAGTTACCAGAAAGACTATAAAAGCCACCCGTCAAATCATTGTCTTTATGCCTCACTTCGAAATCACGCACAAGGACTCAACCGGCAGAATCGGCAGGTTGTACACCAGGCACGGGAGAATCGAGACCCCGACGGTCATGCCTGTGATCAATCCGAATATACCGATGATAAGAGCGCCAGAACTTGCGAAATTCGGAGCAGAGATCGTCATCACCAACGCATACATCATATACCGAAACCCGGAACTGAAGAAGCATGCAATTGAAGAGGGTGTGCATTCCCTGCTCGATTTTTATGGCGCGGTCATGACCGATTCAGGATCGTACCAGCTCTCGGTTTACCATGATATCGAGGTCACATCAGACGAAATCGTCCAGTTTCAGCAGAGAATCGGCTCAGACATCGGTGTGCCCCTCGATATCCCGACGCCACCTGACGCATCGCACGAACTGGCAGAATCCGAGATGAAAACAACGATCAAACGATGTAAGGAGGCGCGTGATCTAACAAAAGATTCTATGCTCCTCGCAGGACCGGTGCAGGGCGCAAACTACCCTGATCTGCGGTACGAATGCGCATGTACACTCTCTAAAATCAGGTTTGACGTCTACCCGATAGGCGCGGTCGTGCCGCTGCTCACGAATTACCGGTTCGCCGAGATGGTGGACGTGATCGTCGCATCGAAGAAGGGGCTTTCTCCGGCAGCACCAGTCCATCTCTTTGGCGCGGGGCATCCTGCGATGTTCGCGCTTGCGGTTGCACTCGGCTGTGATCTCTTCGATTCTGCTGCTTATGCACTCTATGCAAGGGACGGGCGGTATCTCACCGCCGAAGGGACATACCATCTGAGCGATCTCCAGTATCTCCCGTGCTCCTGTCCGGTATGTACGTCATACACCGCAGAGGAGTTAAGAGACGAACTCAGGAGTGAAAACTACATTTCGCTTGCAAAACACAATCTTTATGCAACATTCACAGAAATCAATCTCATAAAACAGTGTATCGTTGAAGGCAACCTCTGGGAACTCGTTGAACGCAGGTGCAGAGCGCATCCGAGGTTGCTTGAGGGGCTAAAGCGTGCGACTGGCCATGCTGAATGGATCGAGCGGTTCGATCCGGTTCGGAAATCGACGTTCTTCTACTGCGGAAGCGAATCCGCGTACCGCGCAGAGGTTCTCAGGTGCCGGGAGCGACTTGATCGGTTCGACCTCTGCGGCACGGTGCTCATCCGCACACGAAAGATCAAAGGGGAGGATCGGTTCGATCATGTGCTAAACCTGAAAGCGCCGTTTGGTGCGTATCCGGTGGAACTTGGCGAGACATACCCGTTCAATGCGGAGGTGCCAGAGTCGTCAGAACCGGACTGGGAGGCGGCTTCGGTTGCACTTGAAAATGTGCTTCGCCTGATAAAACTCAATCCGGATGCGAGATTTACGGTCGTCTGTGATTGGGAGCATCCGTTGATTGCGGATATCAGGAGTTGTGCAAAATTGATCGGACGATAGGAAAAATATTAGAATGCGACTCTTAGATTACCACGATGAGACATTCACTAAAAACGGGATTTAGCTTTGGTTTAACCTCTGGAATAATCACAACACTTGGACTGATGGTGGGACTGCACTCCGGCACTCACTCAGAGCTTGTGATCATTGGCGGTATATTGACAATAGCAATAGCAGATGCATTTTCAGACGCATTAGGAATACATGTTTCAGAAGAGTCAGAGAGCAAGCACACACCA
>DTYY01000249.1 GCA_012961645.1 Methanosarcinales archaeon
GGTGGATGTTTAAAAAACTACGGGATAATTAGTGGATTGGGGATGTGGATATCAGATATGAATACATAGAACAGATGAGCCCGGTGATCGAATACCATAACCACATGCGGCGAAAAATATCATGCGCGAAATAGCGACCCTTGCTGATTTGAAGGAAAGATTGCAGGCAGGATTCGAGAATAACGAAGAGTCCTTAGAGCTATTCGGGAAGACCTACTCAACCCAGCTAAAAGCGTACCTGATAGAGAGCAATCGAAGTGTAGACGTTGCGGGCTGCCCTATCGGAATGTGGCGAGGACTTGATTCGACTGGTTGGTATGGGAATCAAGATGAAAATTTCCCAAACACGTTGTTTCTGGATGGGACGAGAGAACGAGTGTGGATAATCTACAGTATACTGGATGCTGCCGAGTCGGATCTGGCAATCAAGAACTGGACTGAAAGCAGAAAAGGACTTGATCGATGCTGGCTATCAAGAAAACAACTGTTGCACTGGGAGAGTATGGAACACTGGAGCCAGAGTGGTCTGGGACTCCGGTTCTCTGATGGTCTTTATCCTGAAGAAGAGGCAGGCAAGTTCAGTCTGAAGGCATGGTATGGAGCGAACCGATATATCGAAGATCTGGATGAAATTGTTGATAAAGCAAAGGAAAAATTTGCTATTTACAGCGCAAGGTGGCAGAAAAGAAGAAATGGTTCTGTGGCGATTTCTGCAGAATGGTATAGCAATGGGAAAGTCACCATCAACAGAGCAGTGGATGTTGATGAGGTTCTGTTATCCATCTCCGAGATGGCGAATCGGTACGATGACGCCCTGTTCGATGCAACCGGACTTCGTGACACGACCTTATGTGCTTTTGAGATCGATTTCAGCCAGGAGATTGATCTGGATGCTTTTTCAAATACTGTTGCGAAGGGCACTGGTGAAATGAAGCTGTGGCTGGTGGAAACCGAAGCTGAATCAGACTTTAGAAGGTTTAGGGGCGTGGATCTACATACATGGGACCGTGTTTTGCTGGATGTCGGTCCCGACTTCGCGTATCTCACAATCCCGGGTAAAGGCTGTGTTAATGCAGCACCTCGAATTGCAACCATTCAGGGTGAGGATAACGCTGGAAAAACATCTATCTTTCACGACGGGGTGGAGATATTTGCCTGAACCGGATGATCGGATAGTCTTGTGGCGTAACACGATCCAATTGTTCTACCAGTACAACCGACCCAATTTCGTCGGACCTTTCAAAGCTGCCGGATTTAGATATAATGTAGAACCGCTCTTTCTGTCTGCTGAGCAGGGTGAAAATTTGGAACCTGATATAGTGGCAAGTTGTGAAACCGGATGGCTGATATTAGAGCTGACAACTCAACCAAAGTCCAAGGAACCGAAACTTGATCGGTACAGATCGATAGACCCCAGATATCTTAACAATTATGGACTTTCGGTCCATGACGGTGAACCCGACGTTATGACAAGCCGATTATCGGATAATGTTGATGATGGCACATATTGCCAGATTACCGTAGATAGCATTCTTAAAATAGAAAAAGAAGAGTATCTCCACAATCAACGTCTGAAAGATGAATTAATCAAGGCAAAAGGGATGGATTTAAGAAGACTTCCGGAGCTACCCATCACCATAATTCCAGAAATGGTTGGGAAAGGGGGAGAGCTTCGCAGAGGGTTGATTGAAATAGTCATGCAGATATTTGATCCGAATAGTGATGGAAAGACGCCGGTGCAATTGGTGGATGAAGGATTGGAAAGACTATTCGACAAGACAAGACTTGAGGCAAAAAGACAGTTGATAGATAAAGTAAAAAAACGCAACGGAAGACCTGATCCAGAATCATCTTTCTGAGTATCTCGAGGTTAAAGATGGCAGATATAGAGCCACTGAGAAATTCAAAACACATCACAAGACAATGGAATTTATCGCATCGAGATTGAAGGAGTGGTCTGGCATCCCACAAACTATACAGACTCCCCTCTTCGAAAGTGAGTGAACACCCATGCCAAAAGACCCGACCATCAGAAAAATCCTCCTCATAGGCTCTGGTCCAATCCAGATCGGACAGGCAGCAGAATTCGACTTCTCAGGCACTCAGGCGTGCAAATCTCTGCGGGAGGAGGGCGTCTCAGTGGTCCTCGTGAACTCAAATCCTGCAACGATCATGACCGATCCCGAGACCGCGGACGTAAGTCTACATCGAGCCGCTCACCCCTGAGATAGTCGAAGCTGTTCGCATGGCACGTGAGGCGTTGGTCACTTATGCACCCTACTGGTTCGGGAGATAAAAATCTCAAAAATGTAATGACCAACCTGATCAAGAACACGCGGACATTGATGCCCTGTGGGGCATGACCACCTTTTTCATGTTCTTCGTGCTGTTGCACATCCGTCTGATCATTACACATCCTGCATTCCAGCACCCGGGGGTCCAAACGAATGAGTAAAGTGATTCGAGTGAGCCACGCTGGGAGGGAAGAAAGATTGATGTGGCATCCTTGAGGGTATAGACTCATAACCCAACTTTGAGAACTCAATTCCCCATAAAAATCAATAGCATTAGCCACACTTTCATGAAATTTCATCTCATTTTCCACTAC
>DTYY01000250.1 GCA_012961645.1 Methanosarcinales archaeon
GGCAAAATTTACAGACAAGAAAGGAAACGTCCTTCCTGATGCTTTTCTGATGAAACGGGGCAGCACAGCGCACGATCTTGCATATCAGGTGCACACCGACATCGGAGAGGGTTTTTTGCACGCGGTCGATGCCAGACGGAAGATGAGGATAGGTAGAGAGCTTGAGGACGGAGATGTGGTAAAGATTGTCTCGACGCGCTGATATGTGGGAATGTTAGTGTCTCTGCAACTCATTTATTTGTGATTCCTTATGGATGCGCATAGTTCCTGAAAAGCCTCAGCAATAAATTGCCGTCCCTCATCTGAGAAGGTCTATTCGATGGTAACAACCATTAAATGCCGCACAGCAGAACCACCATCATGTATCCGAATCTTGCATGGGCGATCACTGGCGCGGGTCACCATCTGTCAGAGAGTTACGACATATTCAAGAAAATAAAGAAAGACAATCCTGGGATCAGAATCACCATCTTCGCATCACAGTCCGCAGAAGAGGTTTTGCGGATGTATGGGCTCTTTGATGAACTAAAAAGTATCGCAAATGGTGAATATCTCGAAGAGGTCTTTCTGGAGAGCGAGCAGGGGAGAAGTTCGCCCAAGGCCGGCAGATTTCTTCTGAATAAGTACGACGCCCTTTTTGTGATGCCAGCAACCTCGAACACCGTTGCAAAGATCGTGCACGGCATAGCAGACTCGCTGCCGACAAATGCGGTCTCGCAGGCAGTGAAAGGCAACGCTCCTGTTTATATAGTGCCGGTAGACGTCGAGGGCACGATTCTATCGCGGATGCCGTATACCATCGACCGCGAGATGTGCGCCCAACACGACTGTCCAATCTGTATGCCGGCAGAGCAGTGCCCGCAACACGCAATCGAGACCCAGATCGACCTGCTGCGATGTATCGGTTGCGGCGAATGTATCGCAGCGTGCCCACATGGTGCAATACAGGGCGGTTATGCTGAAATCAAGGTTCGAGACGTGGATATGAGAAATACCATGCAACTTGGTGAGATGGAAGGGATCACCGTGCTGAGGCACCCGGGCGCTGTATTTTCTGCTGTATCTGACCTGATCTCTGCCAGAAATATCCTGAAATGATATTACTCAAGCTCCTCTGTGAGAGTGATCCGAAGAGTGCGTTCAAGCTTCTCACGAACCTTATCTTCAGGTACGATGGCTTCGCGCTCTATTTTTTTGAGTAGCGATGCCTTTTCTTTTATCTTCAGTGCCAGATCTTCGTGGGACATGCCACTTGCCTCGCGGGCGCGCCTGATCACCTTGCCATAATCATCTATCAGTTCATAATTCATCTGGTCAAACATATCAGGGCGCCTTCGTGATGGCGCGTGAAACGTGATTCCAGGCAGGTGAGCCTTCGCACTGGCATGGTGCGCGCTTGACGATATTTGCTTAACCTCATGCCCGTACTGCGCGCAACTGCTGCATACGCTCAACTCAGTACCCTCGATGATCGCCCGGCGTGGTTCTCCACGAATATTGGTGCCGCATAGTTCACATTGCATGCGCAATTAGCAACCTCCGTGTCGTCTTTTGAGTTTAGTCTCGTGGGTCAAGTCTATGACACAAGTTCCATAAAGATTTATGTGTTATCAGAATATCTAATATCCTAACTATGGTAGATGCAGAGATGGACACTGAAACGGACATGGATTCAACAAAGTTCTCAAAGTACATGATGGATCGTGTGCAGCAGCTCGAAGTGAAGAACGATCTGCTCAGAACACAGTATCAAAGGATCGAGAGCGAGAAGCAGCAAGCCGAAGATCAGCGGATCAAATACGAGCGCGAGGTCAGAAAACTGCGAAGTGAGCTGAATAAACTGAAAACCACGCCGCAATTGCTTGGCACACTCGTGGAGGTTCTTGATGATGACAGATCGATTGTACGATCGAGCACGGGTCCCGAATTCATCGTCGGGATGTCTCAATTCATCGATGAGAGTGATCTTAAGCCTGGTGTGCAGGTAGCACTCAACAAAGAGCATCTCTCTATCGTTTCAATCATTCCGATGGCTCACGATCCTGCGGTGCGTGGCATGGAGGTCATCGAATCGCCAGACATCGGGTATGACCAGATCGGCGGGCTGGATAAGCAGATAGAGTCGCTGAAGGAAGCCGTGGAACTTCCACTAACCAAACCAGAGATATTCGAGCGTATCGGCATCGAACCACCGAAAGGCGTGCTTTTATTTGGACCTCCCGGGACAGGAAAGACACTTCTTGCAAAAGCAGTCGCCACACAAACCGATGCATCGTTTATCCGCGTTGTAGGGTCCGAATTTGTGCAGAAGTACATCGGGGAGGGTGCCCGCATAGTGCGGGATGTCTTTGAGATGGCACGAAAGAAGTCGCCTTCGATCATATTCATCGATGAACTGGACGCGATCGGGGCAAAACGGTTCACAGATGCCAGTTCGGGCGACAGAGAGGTTCAGCGCACACTCATGCAATTACTCGCAGAAATGGACGGATTCGATCCGAGAGGGGAGGTGCGGCTCCTTGCGGCGACCAACCGACCTGATATCCTCGATACGGCACTTCTCCGCCCCGGACGTTTCGATCGGTTGATTTATGTCCAGATGCCGAACCGTGAAGCGCGTACACAGATTCTGCGCGTCCACACCGCTTGCATGAATCTTGCTGATGATGTCGACTTTGATCATCTTGCCTCGCTTACCGATGGCGCAAACGGCGCTGATTTAAAGGCGGTTGCAATGGAAGCGGGAATGTATGCGGTGCGTGGCGAAAAGGATGCGATATATCTCAAGAATTTTGAAAACGCGATCAAAGACACGCTGGTTCCGGTAAACAAACCAAACATGTACTCTGAAGGCATGTTTGCATGACCTTGAGCATTGGCGCCGGACCTGCTGCGGCTGTGATACGGCAAATGCGATAACTCTTTAGAAGATGAAAAACGATGGACAAAGAACAGAGGGTGCTCAATTGACCAACACGGACGATTCTGTTGTAAACCAGTATCTGGTAAGAATGATCGGAGAAGATGGCGTGGATATTGTCAAAAGAATGCCTCCCGGGGAGATCGTTGACGAAGAGGTCGCAGCAGAGACCGATATAAATATAAACGGCATCCGGAGGACGCTTTTCAAGTTGTACGAGAACCGGCTGGCAAGCTACCGGCGGGAGCGCAACCCAGAGACGGGCTGGCTCACATACCACTGGACAATCCATCTGGACAATATCGACAGCCGTCTTGACCTCGAATTTGAGAAACTGCTCGAGAATATGAGAGAACGCCTCGCATTCGAGGCAGATAACACATTCTATGTATGCGAAAACAATTGCGCGAGATTTCTCTTCGAGACTGCAAGCGAGACCGATTTCATCTGTCAGGTCTGCGGTGAGGAGTTGTTTCATCAGGATAATGAAAAATTGATACGTAAATTAGCTGCAAGGATCTCTGAGATGGAGTCTGCTTTGAGAAGTTAATATCGAGAGCGTATTCTCCCGCTCAGCCCATCCATCCTCGCGTCTCGTCCCATAGCTGATCTTGTAGATTTGAGGTAAACCCTTTTGTCTGGGAGTCCCAAGTGTAAGCAGGTGAATACAGCGATGTAACTTCGGTGGTGGAATACCGATCACCAAAATCAACAAGACGATGAAGATCACAACAGCCTACGACAATAATATACATGTCAAAGGATTGAAGAGTGCATGGGGATTTTCCTGCGCGATAGACGTATCGGGTGAGGATATTTTGTTCGATACCGGTGGAAACGGTTCGGTTTTATTATACAATATGGAACGACTGGATATCGATCCAGAAGACATTGGTAAAATCGTGTTATCGCATGAACACTGGGACCATGCAGGCGGTCTGATCGATCTGCTGGAGACGAATAACCACGCTGAAATTTATTTGCTGGCGTCGTTTTCAGAATCATTCAAGAGAAGAATAAAAAATCCAGTGATAGAGATATATGGTCCGTCAAAGATCTGCGATCAAGTATACACAACAGGAGAACTTGGTACCTCCATAAAAGAACAATCGTTGATCACAGAAACGGAGAAAGGTCTGATCGTTGCCACTGGATGCGCACACCCTGGCTTAAGAGCGATCATGGACTGCGCTTCCGGATTCGGTGAGATATACGGGATCATCGGTGGCTTTCATGGATTTGATGAATATCCATTGCTGGAAGGGTTGAAACTTCTGTCTCCGTGCCACTGCACCCAGCATCTAAGAGAGATCGCGTCGAGATTCCCGAATGCATATCAGAAGAACGGTGTTGGGAGGGTGTTTACATTTGAGTAACATATTTGGTCCGGTGCCATCTCGCAGGCTCGGAAGGTCGCTTGGTCTGGATATCACCCCGTATAAGACATGCACATTCGACTGTGTGTACTGCCAGATCGGGAGAACCACGAACAAAACCGTGCAAAGAATGGATTATATTCCAAAAAATTTGGTTTTGAGTGAGTTAAAGGATTTCCTGGATATGGAAGAGGATATCGATTATATCACCTTCTCTGGTTCTGGGGAACCAACGCTGCATTCTGGAATCGGTGAGATGATCAATGACATAAAATCGATGACCGATATACCGGTTGCAGTGCTGACCAATGGTTCGCTGTTACTTCGGGAAGATGTCAGAAAGGATCTTTTGAGTGCAGATGTTGTACTGCCCTCGCTGGACGCTGCCTCTGAATCTGTGTTCCATGCTGTAAATCGACCACACGAGAGCCTTGGCATAAGAGAGATCATCGATGGTCTCAGGGTGTTTAGAAAAGTGTTTGAAAATGAGTTGTGGCTTGAGATTATGTTTGTGAAGGGGATGAACGACTGGATCGATGAGATAACGGCGTTGTCGGATGCGGTCTGCGAGATCGATCCTGATCGGATTCAGTTGAATACCGTGGTGAGACCTCCATGTGAAGATGTTGAGCCGGTGGATGAGGATGGAATGATAAGAATATGCAGGGAATTTGGAGGAGATGCCGAGATCATCGCCGAGCAGCGGATCGAAGTACATCCAGAGATTCTGCCGCTGCTGCAGCGAAGACCCCTTACGATAGAGGAGATATCGGAATCGCTTGGAATACATCGAAATGAAGTGGTCAAGCATCTACGGGGATTGAAGGAAGGGGGGAAGATCGTTGAGACGGTGCATGCGGGTAAGCGGTATCTGGGTGTGAAGATGTGAGTTTGCGCAAAAAGCAATGTATCCCAAATCCGAACGAATATCTTTATCAGTGAGACGAAAGGATATCATGACCATATCTGGTAATCAACTATGAAGATCACGATCATCTCCCCTGAAATCTATACATACGGCTCAATGGTGATCGGCGGAGTCCTTAGAGATGCGGGATTCGATGTAAAACTCACCAGAAGACTTAACGCTGATACAGACACAATATTACTAAGTTTATATTCGACACTTCATCTCCTTGATGACCGGATCAGGGACTTTGTATCTCAGAGCGACAAAACGATCTATGTCGGCGGTCCTGTCAGCGCGTATCCAGAGATCGTTCTCGGGGAACTGGACGTAGATGCCGTGATAATCGGGGAGGGTGAGGAATCAACGGTTGAATTGCTGAATAGTGGTATTTCAGAGGA
>DTYY01000251.1 GCA_012961645.1 Methanosarcinales archaeon
AAAATGAGATGAAATTTCATGAAAGTGTGGCTAATGCTATTGATTTTTATGGGGAATTGAGTTCTCAAAGTTGGGTTTCAAGTCTTCACAACTTATCCTCTGCTGTACGTTTTACGTAATTGATCAATCACTTAAGCCTAACCACCACCTGTAGTGTCAAATACTCTGGACGGACACGCTCAAAACGCCTGGCTGGGGCAGCAATTGTCTTGATCAAGCCTGATGGCAGTGTGCTCACACGTCAGTGAACTTGGGCGTTGCGTCCGTGAACCGGCAGCTTACAGCTCACTCATGTCCAAGCCCCCATCGCCCCGCGCCCCCCCGACCCTCCGCGCACCAGAGCCGCACCATCCCGCCACCCACCAGCACGCTTGACGTGATCTGCTGGCTCATGATGATCGCGGCAAAGACCACGGCGCTTGCGGGCTCCAGGAGCGCGATGATGCTCGCATTCTGTGCTCTCGACGTATGCAAAAGCACACTCTGAGTATTTTCTGGAGAGTGGTCGAATCATAGCGTCTATTCGCAACCCCCGCATATCGAGTAGAGCCCGATAGCTGCACCTCTTAGTGAGGTAATAGCCCCGTGGTTATTATGAGTCCCCTCATAGAACCGGGCATGAAGATTTCCCCAGATCCGGCTCTTCAGAAGCACATCCTCTACAGATTCGGGATGCAATCGCGAGTGGTATATCTTCGGCTTTGAGAGTGGATTAAACTATCGAAAACGACGAAACTGACGCCAGTTGTAGCTCTTCTTTTGGCTACGCCGGTTTATCTATTTAAAGGCGAGTCTCACGACCCGATGATAGAGGTTCTGTAGCCAACGGAAGTTACCGCTCATTCCATAGTAGCGATAGTCTCCGATCAGCTTTAGCCCCGGTATCTTTCACCATTCGTTCAGTCGGGCAAGATTTCAGACACGTTTCAACCATATATTCATATTGACGTACAGGTCATTTCATACGGAGACCTCCGATGGCTGAAAATCTACCTGCAAAGAAAGACTCTCAAATCCTGATTTACCAAACGGAAAGCGGTCAGACTAAACTAGAAGTCCTGCTCGAAGATGAGACAGTCTGGTTGACGCAGAAGTTGATGGCAGAGTTGTTTCAGACAACCGTCCCCAATATCAATATACACATCAAGAACATTTTCGAGGAAGGGGAACTCGATCCTGATTCAGTTGTTAAGGATTTCTTAACAACTGCTGCCGATGGCAAAAATTACAGAACGAAATTCTACAATCTGGATATGGTCATCTCTGTCGGTTATCGCGTAAAATCCCATGTTGCCACACGTTTCCGGCAATGGGCAACCCAGCGGTTGCGGGAATATATTGTTAAGGGTTTTGTTCTTGACGACGAGCGGCTAAAGAACCCGGATCAGCCTTTTGATTATTTTGATGAACTTCTGCGCCGCATTCAGGACATCCGCACCTCTGAACGGCGGTTTTACCAGAAGATAACCGATATTTACGCGACCAGCATCGATTATGACCCGACAACCAAAACCAGCATCAATTTTTTCAAGACCGTGCAAAACAAACTCCATTGGGCAATCACCGGCAAGACCGGTGCAGAGATCATTTATGACCGGGCAAATGCCACCAAACCGGATATGGGGCTTACCAGTTGGCGTGGCGAGAAAGTACGTAAACAGGACGTTGTCATCGCCAAAAATTATCTCAACGAAGAGGAGCTGCGAGGGCTTAACAATCCCGCCCGAGCAATATCCCGTCTTTGCCGAAGGACATGCGATGCGCCGCATCCCCATGCACATGAAGGACTGGATAGCGAAACTGGACGGCTTTTTGCAGTTGAACGACCGGAACATTCTGGAGCACGCAGGAAGAATATCGCATGACATGGCTAAGGAGCTGGCGGAAATGGAATATGAAAAATTCAACCGGAAACGCATACGATACAGCGACTCAAAGGAGAGCGATTTTGATGAGGCTGTCAAACAGATAGAAAATCGCAGATACCAAGATAGAGGACTGAACAATGACTAACGCAGCTGTTATCGGCGTTGTTGGCTACCACAACACAGGGAAAACGACGCTGATCTGTGAATTGATCGAAAAATTGACGTTTCATGGATATTCTGTATCTACGATAAAAAACATCCCAAAAGAGGGATTTTCAATGGACTCCGAAGGAAGTGACACATGGAAACATGGCAAATCCGGTGCAGAGCTGGTGGCTGCAAGCGCTCCGAACGAGACGTCCTTCATCATCGGGAAGGGTATGCCACTTGACGAGATCATAAGAATCACGGATAGCATATCGTCTCCTGATGTGATACTCGTGGAGGGGCACAAGAGCGAGCCGATCCAAAAGATCGTGCTCGGGGAAATGCCTCTCGATGGCGAGGGGTACAGATACAACCCCGAGAGCGACGACTCTGGGGATCTCTTCGGTTACATAATAGAGACGATCGAGATTGCGAGGGTGCACAACACACTTCCAGGAATTGACTGCGGCAAATGCGGGTATGACGACTGCATGGAGATGGCAGAAGCCATCGCACGCAAGGAAAAAACGAGGTCGGATTGCGTGGTGCAGGAGGAAGGGTTTGTTAGCGTGACGGTCGGAGGAAAAGATATCCCGATGGGACCGTTTGTTCAGAATATCGTATCAAAAACAATCGTCGGAATGGTATCGTCCCTGAAAGGCGTTGATCGTGCAAACACCGATGCAGATATAACCATTGAGATAAAACACGGCGAAAAATGACATAACATGACAGAAGATAGATTGAGGATCGGGGTATTCGGATGCGGCGCAATCGGAAGCGCTATATGCCGTGCAATCGACGAGGGGACCATCGATGCAGACCTTGTCGCAATCTGCGACCGAAGCCCGGAGATAGAGCGGTTTAGAGACTCGCTTGACAGCCACCCTGAGGCGATGAAGATCAGCAGGATGGCAGAATGCGTGGACATCGTTGTTGAGGCTGCATCACAGGAGGCGGTGCGCATGATCGCACCAGATGTGCTCTCCGCAGGCTGCGACCTCATGATCATGAGCGTTGGTGCGCTCTCGGATGCAGAACTCCTCGAACGGCTGAAGGATCTGGCAAGGCAGCGTGGCTGCAGGATATATGTCCCTTCGGGAGCGGTCGCTGGAATCGACGGCATCAAATCAGCTAAGGTGGGCGGGATCGACTCGGTCGTGCTGACGACGAGAAAGCCGCCGGCAGGGTTTGCTGGTGCGCCTTATGTCAGGGAGCATGGCATCGATCTCTCGTCGCTTCGCAAGGAGACACTGCTCTTTGAAGGGTCTGCAAAGGAGGCGGTCACTGCGTTTCCCGCAAACGTGAACGTTGCAGGAACGCTCAGTCTTGCAGGTATAGGGTATGAGGATACGGTGGTGCGGGTCATTGCTGATCCAGGAATTACGAGGAATGTGCATCAGATCGAGGTACGCGGCGAGTTTGGTGTGCTGACGGTTCGAACCGAGAATCTGCCATCGCCTGTGAATCCGAAGACGAGTTATATTGCTGTGCTCTCAGCGATTGCGACGCTGGGGAAGCTTACTGAGCCTGTGTGGGTGGGGACGTGACGGGCGAGCACTTCGTAGATACCAGTTGAAGATGTAT
Source organism: Methanosarcinales archaeon (assembly GCA_012961645.1). GTDB lineage: Archaea > Halobacteriota > Methanosarcinia > Methanosarcinales > Methanogasteraceae > Methanogaster_D. The sequence continues at coordinate 3,603 of DTYY01000251.1, forward strand.
TATGGAGCAGACAGCAGGCAATGCTCCCAAACAGCTTTCTTACCGATTCAAAGGACTTTTAAATGCGACAGAAAATGTATACGATGAAGAATAGCACATAAAGATGGCGGAATACAATACATCGTAACAATCATGGATAAATTTATGTGCCTCCACGCTGTGATGCTACAGAGGGATTGTAATGTCAGTCATAATCGAGCAATCAGCACCAGCCAGAGTCACTGATGCAGATCTGAAACCTCGTGGAAGGGTTCATCCGAGCCCATCCACATGGCGGGATCAGGTTCTGTATTTCCTGCTTCCAGACCGGTTCAGCGATGATCGGGAAGATGAACGCGTGCTCTTCGATCGATCAGATCCGGAGATGCACAGAGCAGATAAACGCAGATGGATGGAGGGCGGAAAGGTCTTCCAGGGAGGAAATCTCAGGGGCGTTCAGAGCAAACTGGGTTATCTCAAAGATCTTGGTGTCACGGCACTCTGGATCGGTCCCATCTGGCGCCAGCGCCCGGATCTGGAGACTTATCACGGATATGGTATCCAGAACTTCCTTGATATCGATCCCAGATTTGGAACCCGCCAGGACCTCCGTGATCTGGTGGATGCTGCGCACGAGATGGGTATGTACGTGCTGCTGGATGTGATCTATAATCATTCTGGAAATAACTGGTTCTATCTGGATGCCGCAGGAGGTGCAGTTGAAACCATGCCCTATCGATTCCAGCCGCCACATACTTTCGCTGGATGGAGATCGAAAACAGGTCAGCGGATCGATCGGATCACTGACATCGATGACGGGGTATTGCCAGAGGAGTTTCAGGATCAGATATGGTACACACGAGCAGGTCAGATCGGAAGATGGGATCCACTCCCATGGGAGGATCCGCTCCATCCGGATGCCGAGTTCAGGCGTGGTGATTTCTTTGATCTGAAGGATATCGACCTTGGCAGGAATGATGCCCTCTCTGCACTGATCCGTGTCTATCAGTACTGGATCGCTCTCTGTGATTGCGATGGATTCAGGATCGATACCGTGAAACATACCGCGTATGAGGGTTCTCGCAACTTCTGTGGAGCCATACACGAGTACGCCGAGTCGATCGGGAAGGAAAATTTCCTGCTGCTTGGTGAGGTGACAGGCGGCACACAGATGACACGGGGATATCTTGAGATCTTTGGCAGAAACATCGATGCAGCACTGGACATCGGTGAGCCAACGATCAGGCTTGCAGGAATGGTCAAGGGATTCGCAGATCCTGATGCGTTCTTCAGTCAGTTTGGAGGGCATGATTCGCTTGGAAGCCACCGGGAAGCAGGGCGTTACCATGTATCGATCCTTGATGACCACGACATGGTCGGACGTCCTGGCAAACATCGATTCTCTGCACACGCCAGTATCCCAAACCGATGTCAGCAGGTTGCGCATGCTGTCGGCGTGCAGCTGACAACACTCGAGACCCCATGCATCTACTATGGTACAGAACAGGCATTCGATGGCACCGAGGATCGGCATGACTGGAGCATCGAGCCGCGTGGCTTCGAGGATCGTTACATCCGTGAGTGTATGTTCGGGGGCACATTCGGCGCATTCGAGACCGAAGGATGTCATTTCTTTGATCAGGATCATCCGACATACCTCCGCATCGCTGCCATCGCACGCATCCGCAATCGAGACGATCAGATCGGTATGGCACTGCGGCGTGGACGGCAGTATCTGCGTGAGACATCGTTTCTTGGTCGTCCATTCTCGATTCCAGGACATGGTGAACTCGCCGCATGGTCCAGGATCCTGTTCGAGCAGGAGGTCTTAATCGCTCTCAATACCCACGGAACAGAGGATCGCGGCGCAGATGTTACGGTTCATGCAGGGATGCGCACTGATGAATCGAGGATGAGATTTTTGTACAGAGGGGACTGGAGTGGCGCAGAGCTGCAAAATCCACCAGATGAGGTCGTGCCTGTGAAACATCTAGATGGACGTGCTACTGTCAGGATCGATCTGCCGCCTGCTGGAATGGCGATTCTTGCGTAAGATACACCATCAGATGATGTACCCCATTTTCACCAACAGATCGAAGACAACCGCAAATCAACCAGCAGTTAAACCTGTATGACTCCTGACAACATCCTCAATCTCACTGATCTGCTCAAGAACCGTGATTCCCTGCATCTGTTTCAGCAATTTCGCGTTCTCGATGTCCACATCCCGCATGTAAAGGGTCAGATCCTTTCCGTTCGGCAGTAGGGTTGTGATAGAACCCTCATACTGGTCAGCAGGATACACATAGATTGGTATTCTTGCTTTTGCTGCCTGAGACACGGCATTGGTCAGCAGCGAATCAGCGATTCCGTGCGCAATCTTTGCTGTGGTGTTCGCACTCATCGGGCAGACCAGAAAGAGATCGAACCTGCCCATCTGGAGCTGCCCTGCAATGAACGGCGAGTTTGCACCGTGTTCAACACTTGTTTTCGGGAAGATCTCGTTCAGATCCTTCCAGATGTTGTACCATTTCATCACAAGTTCACCATTCTTCGAGAGATATACCCTGACATCCAGATCATAACGCTCAAGGAGATCCTTCATGATCGCAAAGGTCTCTTCGATCTGATCGCCACATCCTGTGATCCCCCATGCGATTCTAAGCATCTGTATCACCCCTCTGCTTAAGCATCTCTGCAACCACAATCATGCGGTCGATTGTTCGGTGCATGCTCATGATACCATCCGCATCCTCGCGAACACCATCAGCACCCTTATCCCTTGACCAGAACGTGCCTCCGAGATTCGCGCCAAATGAGCCGCCGCCGACAGGTATCATCTCGCTGATCACATAGAAATCCAGAATCGACCTGATCGCAAGTTCCTGACCCCCGACCCGGTCACCGCCGACAGCCGCGGCTGCTCCGACCTTGTCCCTGAGCGCAGCCGGATTCGCTGCAACGAGCGCTCTGCACCGGTCAAGCATCGCCTTGGTCTGCCCGCTCAGGTTTCCCTGATAGACTGGAGTTCCTATGAGCATGGCATCAGCCCACAGAAGTCTCTCGTATATCTCTTCCATCCCATCCTTCTGGATGCAGCCCTCCCTTTTTCTCACGCAGAAGTCACAGTGAATGCAAAAGCCGATGGTTCTCTTGTGAAGTGTTATGTATTCGGTCTCTGCCCCATGTTTCTCGCTGGCATAGTCGAGTCCATCCCTGACCACGTAATCGGTGGATGCGAGTCTCGGGCTTCCTGATATGCCGAGTAGATTTATTGTTGTGTTATTCACCTGGTTCACCTCCTGTATTACTCCGAATGCCGGTTTTGCATGTATGGGATGATCTCGATGGCTACTAATGTTTTTGCTTGTGGATGCTTCAGAACTTCAGTACCACAAGGATGTGTCAAGTTCAATAACCCTTAAACAGGCTTCGCAGAGCCGATGCACTTTTATGCTGTCGTCTCCTCAGGCAAATGGCTCAAGTCTTACCATTGAGATCTTTTGAGTCTGCGATAAAAACCATTTGCGGACGCACCAATGGTCGCCACTCGCCCGCCATCAAGTTGATCAGAAACTCGCCTCGTCCCCGCACCCCTCCAAGCGATGGAACGTCTGCGGTGATGTCTGCTCCCTTCCGGGCCTGAACCGTTTCCCGCAGCAAAGATGGTAAGTCTGCCCTCCGGCAGACTCCGCCACCAACACCATCCCTGCAGGACGGAGATTCATTGTTGAGGATCTGGACTTAAATAGCGTTTGCCATGTCTTCCATTGGCTTCGTCCCCCGCATATCGGCGGTTTCGGGTTACAGGTAACGCCGAATTACCCGGACTAGTCCGCAAGTACCATGTATGGAGAGTCCTACTATAAAGTTACGCATCATTCCAGTAGTTCCGAATACCCCTACCTCCGAATACATTATATATTCTATAAAACATAGTCGT
>DTYY01000252.1 GCA_012961645.1 Methanosarcinales archaeon
AACTGCAATCCCTAAAAGTAGCAATCGATTCGTGAAGAATCCGATCCTGTGCACCGCTCCTCTCGCTGTTCTGCACACCATGCCGTTTGCAATCTGTGTGATCACAATCGCAGTCTGTGCCATGGTAATCGCCCTTCGATACACCACATCAGATACAGCAAGAGCGCCAGAGACCCATCCTCCTCTGGAGAGCATCCAGAAATAGCCAGACATCGCTGCAAGCGCTTCGATAGGTCCAAGGAATAGATACGCTCTTGCAAGCAGCGCACGATCAAGCAATCGTTCACCTGGTGGCCTCGGCGGCTTTCTCATCACATCCGGTTCTGGCTTCTCAGTGCCAAGAGCAAGTGCTGGAAGCATATCGGTTCCAAGATCGATGGCAAGGATCTGCATGATGGTGAGCGGGACAAGGAAACCAACGGATGCCGGAAACATGACGAAGATGATGTATGGGATGATCTCAGGGATGTTGCTTGCGAATATGTATGTTATGAACTTCTTGATATTGTCAAAGACCCCTCTACCCTCCTCGATTGCAGATACGATCGATGCAAAGTTATCATCGATCAATATCATGTCAGAAGACTCCTTTGCAACATCGGTTCCAGCAATTCCCATCGCAATTCCGATGTCTGCTTTGGCAAGCGCCGGTGCATCATTGACGCCATCACCTGTGACAGCAACGATCTCACCGCGTTCCTGAAGCGCTGTTACGATGCGCATCTTGTGCTCAGGCGTCATCCGGGCAAAGACGATCTCTGCTGCCCCAAGCTTGTTGACCAGTTCAGAATGGCTCATTCTTTTTAGCTGCGATCCCGCGATCACGACCGGATCATCGCTGACGATCCCGATATTCTCTGCAATAGCAGATGCCGTGGTGCTGTCATCGCCGGTGATCATGATAATCCTGACCCCAGCACGCTTACAGTTCTCTACAGCATCAAAGACCTCGGGACGTGGTGGATCGATCATTCCGATGAGCCCGAGGAATGTCAGATCTTTTTCTATAACCTCAACCGAATAGTCCTCAGATTCAACATCCCGATATGCGAATGCAAGTACCCTGAGAGCATCCCGTGCAAACGATTCACTCTTCTTTACGATCTCATCGCGCATCTCATCGGTCAACTCGATGGCATTGCCATCCACCATCACGTGATCACATCGCGGCAGTATACTTTCGAGCGCTCCTTTGGACCATGCCCTTTTCTCTCTGTCTGATTCAGTTACAACGGTCATTCTCTTCCGGTCAGAGTCAAAGGGGATGAGATTGGCACGTGGATTTTCGTCTCTCTTCTGTTTTGTATCGAATGCCTTCTGCGCAGCCACCAGGAGCGCTCCTTCTGTTGGATCGCCGATGATATCCCATGCACCACCCTGCTCGATCAGCGATGCGTCATTGCAGAGTACCGATGTTGATAATATGGGGCTGAGTTGCTCGATATCTGTGAGTACCTTCCCATCCAGATAGAAATCGCCTTTCGGCTCGTATCCTGTTCCGCTGACCTCAAATACATTCTGATTGGCATATATCTTCCTCACAGTCATCTGATTCTGGGTGAGCGTTCCTGTCTTGTCGGTGCAGATAACGGTGGTACATCCGAGTGTCTCCACCGAATTCAGATTCTTGATGAGTGCATTACGCTTCGCCATCCTCTGGCTGCCCATCGCAAGTGAGAGTGTGACCGTTGGCAGGAGTCCCTCCGGAACATTGGCAACGATGATCCCGATCGCAAAACTGAAGTTGATCCAGAAAGGATTTCCCCGGATATCGCCAAGGATATAAAAAACGATGCCCATGATCGTTGCGATGACAGCGATGATCCGTGTCACCTTGTGAATCTCCTTTTGCAGCGGCGTTGGTTCTGGTAGAACGGTCTGTGTCAACTGAGCGATCCTTCCGAACTCGGTACTGGCACCGGTTGCGAAGACGACCGCCTTTCCAGAGCCTGCCGCAACCGTAGTTCCACCGAAAACAAGATTTTCGTTGTCAACGAACTCATCCCCATAGGTTGGCTCAGACGTTCGCCTGATAGCTTTTGATTCGCCTGTGAGTGGGGCATTGTTCACCTTCAGTTCATACTGCTCGGTGATGCGTGCATCAGCAGGGATCTTATCTCCTTCAGAGAGTATCACAACATCGCCTGGCACGATCTCCCTTGAATCGACTTTCTTATCCCTGCCTGACCTGATCACCGAGACAAAACACGGAAGCAGTTTCTGAAGCGCTTCTGCAGCACGTTCTGCGCGATATTCCTGTGTGAATGTGAAAACCGCATTGACAACGATGACTGCAATGATGAAAAAGCCGAGATGAAACATCCCCTGCCCTGGCTCAAGGTATTCTCCAAGAAACGCAAGCCCACTTGCAACCCAGAGCAATACTGCAAAGAAATGGGTGAACTGGGCAAGAAATCTATAAACCAACGGGGTTTCCCTGACTCTTTCGACCTCGTTGTATCCAAACTGATGTATCCGCGAATCCGCCTCGTCATCATCAAGCCCGTCTGGCGATGTGCCGAGCACCACATAAACATCATCGGTGGCTACCGCATTGATGCGCATAGCATCACTTCGCCGGGCGCCACACGATCACGTCGCATGGCGTTTTTTTAATTATTTTTTCGACAGGATTCCCATCGATGAGCTGCCTGAGGAAATATCTCCTGGTTGCTCCCAGAATGATGAGATCGTACTTTTCCGATGCCGCCTCTCTGATGATCGCATCGGTTGCACTCCTGTCAATGGCTGCCTTTGTCTCAGCGGCTAAGCCATGCGTTGATAGAGCATCCACAAATTCACTGATCGTTCTTCTTGCATGTGCGCGCGTAATTTCCTTCTTCTCATGAGTGAGTCCCATAAATCCGGAGCTTGAGATCGTTCGAACATGCAGCACCGTAACCATTCCATCGAAAAACCCAGCAAGTTTGGAGGTGAGATATGCACGTTCATCGGCTCATGCGCCTCCAATCACAGGAACAAGAATTTTCCTGAGATGTGCCATCTTGCCAGGATGTGCGACCCTTATCGCAAGCACCGAAGATGGAAGCGTGGTCATTATATCCCTTATGATCGTTTTTTCAAAAAAATGTCTGAACGATGCGACGGTCAGATCGATATCTTCCCTCCTGACGATGGACACGATTGTATTGACGACCTCACCAGTCTCGACGATGGGATGTGCGTCAACACTCTGCGAGTTTGCATACCAGACCACCCGATCGAGCGATGCCCTGCCTGCAGCAGATTCTCCCACATGAACCACATAAAGTTCTGCTCCACATGCAAATGCCAGATGGATGGCGTACCTTGCTGCCATTTCTGCGTGAAAACTGCCATCGACCGCAACCATGATTTTTCGGTACATGGTACCTCTGATTCTGTGATCAATGGTTTAAAACATCACCGAAGTAACCCCGGGTATCAATTGATCCTTAACCCGAATGAATACCCAACGTCCGGGCGCCCACCCAACGGTTTTAATATCCACTGGTAAGTCGGCACCACAAGCCCCGGGAGATACTCTTAAAACACTCCGGTCGATCTACAACATAAGATATGAAACGAAAGGAATTTCACGAATTAATATCCATCAAAAGGGCAGAACAAATCCTTAAATCGATCATACACGGTAGCACCGAAGTCGTACCGCTCGAACTGGCATATCACCGCATACTTGCTGAGGACGTGGTTGCTGCGATCGATGTACCGTCGTTTGACCGGGCAGACATGGATGGATATGCGGTGCTTGCGGCAGATACGTACGCAGCACGAGAGGAGGAGCCTGTGCAGCTTGCGGTCAGGGGTGTCATTCATGCAGGGCACGTTCCCGCGCTCTCCATCTCAGCAGGGGTCGCTTCCGAGATCGCAACGGGCGCGATGCTTCCTGATGGTGCGGACGCGGTCGTGATGGTCGAATACACAGAACAGACAGGCTCTTCTGAGTCTTCTACATCTTCCGAATTGTTTGTATCGATCCGGCGGGCGGTCCATGCCGGAGAGAATGTGATGCGGGCAGGCGCTGATATCAGGCATGGAAACGGGGTGCTGTCACGGGGCACGCAACTTGGGGCACGGGAGATCGGGGTTCTTGCCGCAATCGGGCGTCATAATATCAGGGTCTCATCCTTGAGCGTCGGGATCCTCTCGACCGGAACCGAACTTGTGCCCATCGATGAACGGTTGCAGGCAGGGCAGGTGCACGATGTGAACTCGCATACGATCTCTGCTGCCGTGCGTGAATGCGGCGCATCCCCGGTCATGTATGGCATCGTCTCGGATGACCTGGAAAAGACGAAAGAGACACTCAAAAAAGCGATTTCAACGTGCGATCTGGTCCTTACATCGGGTAGCACGTCTGCCGGATCAGGAGATATCATGCCCCATATCCTAAAGGAGCATGGCGAGATTCTTGCACATGGGATCAACATCAAACCCGGGAAGCCAATGATAATAGCAAAAATGGAAAAACCAGTTATTGGACTGCCTGGTTTTCCGACATCTGCGCTGAGCATGTTTCATTATCTGGTAGCGCCGAGAATACGAGAGGTTCTTGGCTACGAGACCATAGTGAAACACAGGCAGGCTGTGCTTGGAACACGGGTCAGGTCTGTTGGTCGGCACCAACTCCTGCCGGTTGCGCTGGTGAGAAATTGTGCGTTTCCTGTGCACAGAGGCTCAGGTGCAATCACCACGCTTGCATCAGCCGACGGTTTCATCGAGATTCTTCCCGATATTGAGATCATGGAGGCAGGCGAAAGGGTCGAGGTCGCGTTATTCGGCGAGCAGTCTGCGCCCGATTTCGTGCTCATCGGCACGCCACCTGATGGTGTGGACCTGCTTGCCGGGATGCTACCATTCCGTGTGCAGGTGATCCATGCAGGCGTCAATGCCAGCATCGATGCCGTGCGAAACAGAATAGCAGATGTCGCCGCAGTCCCGTTCCATGCTGACAGACTCTCTGGTCTGCATGATCTCTCGATCACACGCGGGACCCTTGGCAGGGATCAGGAATGCATCTTTGTGGTTCTGCAAGATCAGACGACTCATGAGAAGATAAGGGCGCTTCTCTCGCTTGTGTCAGGTGGCAAGTGGATTAAAAGAGGGTCCGAATAGTGTTTCAGCCCCGCCCATCGATATATGCTTATACCTTCACAAACATCGAAGTGATCACCATGCGTTTTGATCTCCATATCCATTCCATGTATTCGAGAGACAGCAGATCGCCGATCGACTCGATACTGAAACATGCCATGGACATCGGTCTTGACGGGATTGCGATCTGCGACCATGACACAGCGATGGGCGGGGTCATCGGAGAAGAGCGCGCAGAGGAACTCGGTCTACCACTGATCGTGATTCCAGGAATCGAGATAACGACGACGAAAGGACATATCATAGCGCTCGGGGTACGAACCGACATTCCTCCGAAAGAGACACCGCAAGAGACGATCGCGCACATACGCGAACTTGGCGGCGTCGTCGTGGTCCCGCATCCGTTCAAGCGGTTGAGCCATGGCATCGGCGATTTCTCAGATCTGGACGTGGATGCAGTCGAGATCTTCAATTCGAGATTCATCACAGGGGAGGCAAACAGAAAAGCCGAGCGAATGGCGCTTGAGATGGGTATTCCGGCGGTGGCAGGCAGCGATGCACACGCAGTGATGATGATTGGGTATGCTGTGACCGAGATTGCGGCAGAAAGCAGCCAACAGGCTGTGCTGGATGCGATACGCAATGGGAAGACCAGAGTCTACGGAAAGCGCACACCTATCAAGTTCTTTGCAGCGCAGATGATCCGGGGATGGTGCCGACGAGTGAAAGAGATCCTTGGAATCAGGGTGAAATGAGTATTGTGGGCAGCAAGTCTGCTGAAGGCTAAGAATAAACTTTTAGGCTCTTCGCTGTTTCATGTGGGCGGATATGATTAAGATATTCCGTCGAAGACATATTTTGGTGATAAAATCTTGGATATTTC
>DTYY01000253.1 GCA_012961645.1 Methanosarcinales archaeon
ACATGCCATGCCATGCAGCTTCAACCACTGCCTCCTTTGCGCCGAACATGGCATCCGCATCGATCCCGATGTTTTTGAGAGATATTAACGCCTCCACTCCAATCGCAACGATCAAAATTTTGTCTTTTACGAGTTTTTTTAGCAGCGGGTAATTGACGGCAGCAGAACCCCCGCGATGAACCTTTGGCACCTTCCCGATCGTGATTTTCACAGCCGGAAGCTCGATGATCCCTTTCAGATTGGCAACGCCCACATCCTTACCTTTGGGCACATCCGCGATGACCTCGCCTGTTGCGCTCGCTTCGTGTGTCGTGGATGCATACAGCAGGCCATCGCGCATATATAGAAAGACGCCGGTGCCTGCCTGCAACGGTTCGTCTGCGATCGCAGTCCAGACCGCGACCTGGCTGACAACCTCATCGAGTATGAACCCGGTATATCGCTTGAGCGCAAGCGCGTTCTCGGTTACCCATTCGATCCCTTTTGCAGTCACCTTGTACCTGACCCTTCCGTCGCTGTACACGAAACCCTGATTCACCAGTTCCTTGAGGTATTCAGAGACTGCCTGCGGCGTAACTCCGAGCGTGTGCGCAATCTCGCTCTGGCGCACATTCGGCTGATGCGCTGCGATCTCCACGAGAATCTGAAACTTCGTCGTCTCACGCTTGCTTTGAATGAGGAGTGTCATACCAGTAGATCATATAGTCTATATTTAATATAAACTTTTTGGTCGATTGTTTTGAGTGGTTATTTTGCTGAAATATACCCGCGCGCTGGGTAACTCGGATGAACAACATGTTTTCACCCGAATCTCGTGGGATATACGGGTGCAGCGCAAATCCGATCAGTATGGTGACAAGAAGCCTTATGCTCCTTGATTCATGCATAACTTGCATAAAGAGATCATGTCCATGCACAACCCCTTGTCTGGATCTGGATCGGCAAGCGCATTTGCACCAGCCCACATCACAGGTTTCTTTGTGATCTGCAAGCACGAGGACCCGGCTCTGATGGGCTCGCTTGGTTGCGGGGTGACACTGAGATCGGGTGTCATCACCAGTGTCACCGCGCCCGGTCCTGACACCACGCCTTGCGACGTACCTGTCGTGCGTTCAGTGGTCTCGAGACTGACCTCGCGCTCATGCTTGATCCGGAGCAGATCCGATATCCCGATTGGCGCCGGCTTCGGGGCGAGCGGCGCGTATGCGATCGGTGCTGCCCTTGCAATCAACCGAGCTCTATCACTCAATCTGACAGCCGGTCAACTGAGCCGGGTCGCCCACATCGCAGAGGTCGAGAATAGAACCGGGCTTGGCGATGTTGTGGCGCAGTCGCTCGGAGGCATCGTCATCAGATGCACGGCAGGAGCATCTGCCCGGCTGAACCGGATATACACTGATGAACGGGACGTGTTCTGGGTCGTCTTCGATGAGATCTCTACAAAGGAAATGCTCGAAGATAAAAACACCGCTGATAGGATCAATCCTGCCGGGAGGGATTCGTTGCGTGAATTATTAAAAAGACCGACGTTTGAGAATTTTATGATACAGTCGAAGCGGTTCGCCGTTGAAACAGGGCTGATGAGTGATGCGGTGTCTGACGCAGTCGAGGCGGTCGAGGCGGCAGGCGGCATGGTGAGTCAGGCAATGCTCGGCGATGCGGTCTTTGCATTCGATCTCTCTGAGAGGGGCGGCGCCGGTGATGCAATCACACCGATCGGGTCGGTGCTCTCCGAGTTTGGCAGTGTTGGAAGAAGTAGAATTGATTTCGGGGGGGCGAGACTGATCTCGAATGACCGGTTACGAATTTAAAGTGAGCACGCACTCACCATATCCATCCAGGCAACCCCGACCACCCAACACCACACACTACCCGATCTCTCCTGTTTTCACCTTTGTTGACAGGTATTATCCAGCATTATAAACGTTTGTCCAACCGATATACCAGAACTTTGAGAATTATATTTTAATCAAATGATCGACTGCCTGAGCCCCATTTCTACCCATCCTCCTTCGTTTTCCTCAATCCTAAAATCCCCTCGTACCCCCAAAAACACTATCGAGCGACGTCATCATCACTTATTCAAAACCCACATTTCTCGCTTGTGTATGGTTTGCATGAAAAAAAGCATTTGTAAGCAATAAACTGCAATATTTACTTACCAGTACTTCCGAAACTACCGAGTTCCGAACAC
>DTYY01000254.1 GCA_012961645.1 Methanosarcinales archaeon
CACAAGCGCGGTCTCTGGCAGCATATCCTCGCCCTCGATCACGCCCGCCTTTAGCATGTCTCTACCGGTATCATACACCCGGTCGCAGATCCTGCCGTGCATGCACTGGGATGTGACCACGACCGGGATGCTACTTTTAGTTGCGTACTCGATGAGCGGGATCCAATCAGCCGGGACATGCCCAAGCCCGGTACCCTCGATCACGATCCCCCTATATCCTGAAAGGCTGCAGAATCTGAGCAGTTCCGGGCTTGCCCCGGGTATAAACTTGAGAAGGGCGCACTTCGGCTCCATACTGTCACGGATCCGGAGCTGCCGATGCCCTCTACGAATATAATCGGTGAATGTTCTGATCTCGCATGATGGATAGTCAACCCTTCCGATCGGCGGGGCATTGATCGACTGGAACGCGTCCCTGCGCGAGGTATGCATCTTTCTGACCCGTGTCCCGCGGTGTATCAGGCAGTGATCGTCTGATGTGCTCTCATGCATGACCACGCAGACCTCTGCGATATCGCTCACCGCGACCGATGCGGCGCAGATCGCATTCATCGCATTATCGCTCGATGGTCGGTCTGCGCTTCGCTGTGAGCCGACGAGAACGACCGGAACTGAGGGCTCAATCATGAACGAGAGCGCTGCGGCGGTATATCCCATCGTATCGGTGCCGTGGGTCACGATTACACCGTCCGCACCCTTATCGATCTCTTCAAAGATTACGCGTGCAAGTTCGACCCAGTATTCGGCACGCATATTCTCTGAGAGTATATTGTACACGACCCTTGAACGATAGTTTGCGATCTGTTCAAGCTCTGGTATTGCCGCGATGATCTCCTCTGCCGTGGACTGCGCTGTGACCGCGCCTGTGCGGTAATCAACCCTGCTTGCGATGGTACCGCCGGTCGATAATATGGCAACTGTCGGCAGGTCCTCCCTCACATCCATAACACGGGTTTTGGCTTTTGGAGGGGGTGCCCCCTTCTCGACCAGCTTGATTGGCACGCTCCTGCTCACACCGATGTTGTAGCCGTTATGCAGCTTGATCACTGTGTGATCGGTAGTTCTCGGCATAAGTGTGCCTTCATAGGTTACGCGACCGACTGTGGCGCGTACCCGATCTCCCCGCTTCGGTTCCGTCATAATTATTCATTCTCCGACTGCGATCGTCTCCAGCTGGCTTGCAAGATTCCAGATGAGAGTGCGGGTATGCAGCGGCATATTTGGGTCGTTTGTGATTTTATTAAGGATTGATAAGCTGGACGCAGCACGAAATGAGATTGAATCTTTTTCATCGGATAGGATTTCTTTTATTTCATCGGCGGATCGCCGTATGTTTCTCGGAACCGACGTATCGCCGAGAATTGTGTTTAGAATGTTATTGCACTGTTCAACCGTTTCTTTTATCGACATGGACATCCTCTGTGTTATTCTATCACTTCGCTTATGCACATAATACTCCGCACCATCTACTACTTAAATGTGGTTGGTCAGTCATATTATCGTCCCCAGAAAGGATCGTCCTTCCGCTTGATCTCCAGAAACTTGCTGAATGCTTCGATCTCGTCTGGAGAGAGCGTTTCATACAGTTCCTGCTCGACCATCTTTGCATGACTTTCAGGGATATCGACGAGCAGCACATCACCCTCCTTAATTTGCCGTCCGACGGTCGGACCTTCGATTGCAACAGCGACCTCGTCACGGCATTTTGCCTCGCTTATGGCCTCGCTACGCTCCTGAATCCCTTTTATTGACCCGACATGCATACCATCGGCACGCATCACCGGAATTCCGGGTTTGATCACGCCACCAAGAACGTGCACCCCGACAACCGCCGGATTACTCTGTCTGAAGACACAACCATCCAGAATCGTGAATTGACCCGGTCGGATTACCGCTTCAGAAAGTTCCTTCTCGACGACCTCCTTTTCCTTCGACGACCAGTTCTGATACTCCTCGATCAACTGGTAGATAACGTCGCTCTGGAAGAGGCGTGTCCCTGATCTCTGCAACTCTTCCAGAGCATCAGGAAGTACGTCAACATTAAAACCGATAACCGTCTTGTACAGAGGGTCCCTGCATGTCGTAGCCTCCACAACATCTCTTCTTGCGATATTACCGACTTTGGCAAGCCTGATCGCGATATTATTCTTCCTCAGTTCTCCTGTTATCGCCTCAAGCGATCCAATGGTGTCAGCACATAGAACAACGCCGTCTGAATCAGTCGCTATCTGAACGGTATTGATCTCGCTTTCGATCTCGTGCACCATTTCCTCGATGCTGCCCGGTTTATCGGATGTGGCCCTGATCATCGATCCGGCATAAGCGTGCTCAAGATTCGGAGCTGCGATTCTGACCCCTGAAGCTGCCATCACGCGTTTTACCCGGACAAACGACCCGTTTGACCCGATATCGGTCACTGCACTCGGCTTTAAGAGTGCACGAACCTTTGTTGTGACGACGGGCTGCCCACCGACGACGATGGTGTCGCC
>DTYY01000255.1 GCA_012961645.1 Methanosarcinales archaeon
CCTGCCACTCTGCTGACCTCCAATGATTGCTACTTTCGTCATATCTATTCCAGCAAGTTCAACGATGGTGCTGTTTCCAGGTAACATCATATAAGAATCGGGTCGATGCTTAAACTTTTCACTTATCGTCCATAGACCCCAAAAAATCGAGGGACATCCGGTTTAATCCACCAATCGCCGGTACAGACAATTTTAAATACTTATATGACGATTTTTAATTCATGCTGGTCCCCTATGAACTCCTTGGCAAATTGTTTGTCTATTTCGCAGCACTGGTCTTTCTGGTGACTGCGCTGGCTCTGGCGATTGGCGCCTATAGTTTCAGGAAACACCGGGTTGTATTTCCAAATTTCGTTCTGTTTATGTTATATCTATTCTACTCGCCCGCGAAGTGGATTTGCAGGGTTTTCTACATAAAAGAAGAGCTTGTTGATGAGATTCTCATCGAAATCAGAAATGCATTGATGCTTGATCGATTCAAGCAGACCAGAGAACGGCGTGTCGTTATACTGCCGCAATGCATGAGGCATCCTGAGTGCAGGGCGCGCTGTGATCCGATAATCGGATACGAGTGCAAAAAGTGTGGTTTATGCGATATTGCAGAGATCGTTGAAGCGGCAGACAGGTATGGTTTCAAGGTGTTCGTTGTTCCTGGCGATAGCTTTGTCAGAAAGATCCTGCAATCCTATAAACCCGGGGCGTGTCTTGGTGTTGCATGTCACACCGAACTTACTGAATCGATGCAAGCGGTCTCAAAGCTCGTGCCGGTTCAGGGTGTATGCCTGATGATTGACGGATGTTACGACACAAGGGTGGACGTAGACGAAGTGATCAGGAAGATGGAGGTGTGCGATCATGTATGATCTTATAGGAATTGCGCTCTTTGTTATTGTGGTCGTATCCATCGCTCTGACCATTTTAGCTCTGCTTATCAGCCGTATCAGCCTCAACCGGCATGTCTGGCTCGCCAGATTCTTTGCAGATGTCCTTGACTTCTTCTATCTCCCGATCAAGTCCGTGTTTCACAGATATGCAGATGCCAGAACGCTTGATGCGTGGATGGTATCGCTCAAGAACATGGCAAACCGGTCCGCCTTTGCAAAGACAGAGCGCAGACTGCTGCTTGCCCCACACTGCATGAGGTCGCTCGACTGTCCTGCATCATCGACGCGCTTCGGGATCGAGTGCGTCTCATGCGGCAAGTGCGTCTTTTCAAGGATGTTGAACGACGCTGGACGGTTCGGTTATACGCTGCATATCATCGCAGGCTCGTCATACATCCGCCACATCGTCAAAAGAGAGTCTGCTGACGGCGCCCTCCTGCTGGCATGTAACTATGAGTTGAACAAAGTCATGCGATCGCTGAAACGAAAAAAGATCGTGACTTATGGGGTTCCACTCCTAAAGGACGGGTGTTACGCCACTGAAATCGATTACGAGAATCTGATAAGGGTGATGGAGAGCTTGAGCAGGCAGGATTAAGGGAGAGCGTCGCTATCACTCAGAAAAATAAGAGTTTACGTCACGATAATCAAACTCTTCCTCTGAAAGAATGTTTCTGATGAAATTAAAAAGTTTTATTCTGATCTCGCGACCAAGATTTGGATACCATACCGGACTTGCCACCACCAGCCCACGAAACGCATAGAACAACTGAATGACCTTTAGAATCTCCCAGTCCTCGGTTTCTGAAAGATAATGGTCCATAAACCGGTCGTAGACCTTTTTGAACCCGCCTTCCAACCGTCCG
>DTYY01000256.1 GCA_012961645.1 Methanosarcinales archaeon
AAAAATTGGATCTCCGCCGACCGATTGTTTATCACCGATTTCTGAGGATCTTATTTACAAGGGAATCGAAAAAGAATATACCATAGACTTTATAGCGACGGTAAAACGATCGCCTGCTGTTTACGCGGGAAGTCCGTTCCTTGTCGAGGCTGCAATCGCCTATGGCGGCGATCTTCCTGCCGACGGCAGGGTAGAGATCCTGCGGTTCGCAAACCGGGTGCCTCTGCTGTACCAGCAGGGCGCATGCGCGATCACGCACGCCATCGAGCGCATAAACTGGAAATACTACGGATTGTCGCAGCCAGGCGGGTTCCCTGCCGGACCATGTGCGATTCTGGTGCATGTTGCGTCAACCAACGTACCATTCACCTCCGAATCGAAGAATGCGATCGCCGATATCCCTGAAATTCTGGATGAGGTCGAAAATGGGGTGCGTGCGGTCGCAAGCAAGATGAGAAAGTATCTTGGAAGACGGGAAACACTCTCAAAGCGCAAGGAAAAGGAGAATCTCATCCGAAAAGTGATTCCAAAGCTTGCAGTCAAAGTTTCTGATATCCTTGGCAGGGATGTTCCCAATATCAATCCTGTCGTTGCAAGGATCATGGGAAATCTCCTTGTGAACCGTTCGATCGGAATGAACGAAGATGGATTTGGTGTCGAGATAAGGATCGAGAATCATACAGGGACTGCACATTCATTCAAACTGCATGATTTCATCCCTTATGAAATCGGAAACGCAGAACCGTTGCCTCGCATGGCGGTAGTTGGAGATCGGTTCGATTATCTCTGGGAGGTGTCGCTCCGCCCAGGAGAGGGCGTGAATCTGCGATATGCCATCAATGGAGACGATAACATCGGTGAAGAGAATATCACACTCCCAGAACCGGTGGTGGAGGGCCTGCCTGCTGAACTGGTCACCGGCGCCAGAGCGATTGCGTAAAAGCAGCCTCATTTTCGTCCGAAAAACGTAAAAGATGGAAGAGATTATACACAGGTTCATGAAATGATAGTCAGGGTAAAAACGCTCGCATGGTTCAGAGAGGTCCATGGAAAGGAGCAGCATATCTGGTCGCTGGACAGGATCGGGACCGCGCCTTGAGAATGGAGGTGCTTGAATGATTGCGATTACAGAAGAGGATTTTAACATAGATAAAATACTAACAGAGGCGAAGCACCCGGATAACGGCGCAATTGTCACGTTTCTTGGCATTGTACGGGATGATGGAATCGTTGGCATGGATATAGAAGCATATACCGATCTTGCCATGCAAGAACTTGACAGGATAGAAAGAGAGGCGTTGGAACAGTTTGATATACGATCTCTCGACGTCATCCATCGCACGGGCACGCTATCGGTCAGTGATAACATTCTGCTCATCGTATGCGGCGCTCCACACAGGAAGGATGCGTTCGCTGCATGTGAATATGTGATAGACGAACTGAAAGAGAGGGTGCCGGTGTGGAAGAAAGAGCTGTATATAAACGGGGCTGGTGGAAAATGGGTCGGAGATGATACAGAGTGAGTGTCTGCCAGTGTTCAACGATTCTCATGAAAAATGGTGAACTGAAAGAGAGGTTCGGCGGCATCTGCATCGAGGAGACGTATCGCCCGTGTCATCGGCTACGGCAGATATGTCAGGGATTATGCTGATGTGCTTTGCAAGAGAAGATTTTATACCGGTCTTTACCGGATGTGCTAAATATGTTAGGAGAGAACGAATCACGAAGATATGAGCGGCAGATGATGTTATTTGGAGAAGGAGGACAGGAGAAGATCAGGAATGCGAAGGTCTTCATCGCAGGCGCAGGCGGGCTTGGCTCTCCGATATCGATGTACCTTGCAGCCGCGGGTGTTGGCAGGATCAGGATCGTGGATTATGATACCGTC
>DTYY01000257.1 GCA_012961645.1 Methanosarcinales archaeon
CTGCACCGCGGGTATGTATGTGGTTCCGCCGACCAGAAGTATATCGTCGATCTCATCCGGATGTAGCGCTGCATCATCGAGCGCCTGTTGCATCGGCTTTCTTGTCCGTTCTATGAAATCAGAGATGAGTTCGCCAAATTCCTGCCTCGTAAGCGTGTAACTGAACGCAATCGGAGTACCCCGCCCGCTCTTGCTCAGGTATGGTAAATTGAGAGTCGCGCGTTCTTTGCTGGACAGTTCTATCTTCACGCGTTCGACCTCTTCCCGAAGCGACTGAAGCACTGCTCTGTTTCCTTTCTTCGACTTTCCGAGGTCTATTTTATGCTTCTCCTTTATCTTATCGACGATGAATTCCTCGAGCCGTGAATCGATGTCGTCACCACCGAGGTGGTTATCGCCGCTCGTCGCATCGACATCAAAGAATCCGCCACCGATTGTGAGGACCGAGACATCGAACGTGCCGCCGCCGAAGTCATAGACAAGGATTCTCCGCTCCTCGTCCTCCTGAAACCCGAATGCCAGTGCGGCGGCGGTTGGCTCGTTTAATATCCCGCGTACGTTCAAGCCCGCGATCTCGCCAGCATCCTTGACCGCCTGACGCTGCGGGTCCATGAAGTATGCAGGCACTGTTATTATGGCGTCGGTGATGGACGTCCCGATCCGCTTCTCAGCGTCAGAAACGAGTTTTTTGATGATGTGGGCTGCCACATACTCGGGCGGATATGACTCACTACCGATCTTCACTTGGTGGTCGGTGCCCATATACCTCTTGATCGACGCGACGGTCCTATCAGGGTTTGCGACGATGTTTCGCTTTGCAGCGCTTCCGACCACCACGTCGTTCCCGTCCTTAAAATACACAACAGAAGGTGTGACTCGCTCGTTTTCGCTGTTCTCCATGATTGTTGGCTCGTCGAATTCGATGAACGCCACCCCAGAGTTAGTAGTGCCGAAATCGATCCCGATCACTTCTCTATGCATCTTCTATCACCTGTTATTATTACCAGAATACTGTAGATACCGTAAATGGAGATTTTTTCTTCTGTTCTTCTTTCTCATCTTCCAGTTCCCTCCCCCCCCTCTCGAGTTCTTTGAGCAGTCTTTCCCGCTCTTCTGACAGTTCCTCGTTGTATCGCTTCAGAGCAATGCTTTCGGTAACTATTTTGTCTTTCCTGACCTCCAGTTCATTCAGATTCTCATGGGCGGTCGCAAGCGTCCTCTTTGCTTCTTCAATTTCAGAGATCAATGCTTCTTTGCGCTGCGCAAGCCCGCGAATCTCTTCTGATTCTGCATTCACAACTTCTCTTGCATTTTGTAACTCCCTTTCCACCATGGACAACTCTTCATCGCGCTCTGCTATTCTCTCTTCAATCTTTGATTGTTCCTCGATGTTCCATGCTCTTCTTTCGTCCATAGCCGCCAATTCGTAACTCAGTGCTTCCTTTCTTCCTTCCATCTCATTTATCTCGTTTGATAGCTTCTCTTGCTCTCCTGACAGCTCTTCGTTGTATCTGCCAAGAGCGATGCTCTCGACAACGATTTTATCCTTTTTGGCACTCAGTTCATCGAAACTCTCATGGATGATGGATAATTGTTTCTTTGATTCTCCAATCTCGGATTCCAAAGCTTCTTTACGCTGTTGCAGCTCAAGAACCATCGGTTCTGCCTCTTCTTTCCTCTTTCTCCATTCCTCTTCTCTTTTTTTGAATTCTTCCTCTCTCAGATCGAGCTCCTTAACTGAATTTCGGAGTGTTTCCTCATTACGGACCAATTCACGTGCTCGCTCCTCAAATTTCTGTTCCCTCTCCTCTATCTCCCTAAACTCCTGTTCAAACGATTTCTTCCAGAAACGCCTTATAAATCTTGACATCATCGTCCCGGGCTTCGCTTCTTCTGTTTTCTTCTTTTCTTCTACCGGTTCACCGCCGCCTATAGAGATGATCACCTCAGCCGGTCTGATCAACTCGTCATTCAGCATATACCCCTTCCTGACCAGAGAAACAATGGTCTTATCAGGAAGGAGAGGGTCCTGCGTGGTCTCTATCGCGGTGTGCAGTTCGTCATCGAACCGTTCGCCGGCTGATGGCGCGATCGGAGTGATGCCTGACACGTCCAGCAACTGGTTGTATGTCATCTCCATGCTGCTCCTCGTCCCCTCTACCATCCTATCCATGACCTCGCATCCCCCTCCATCTCCGTCCCCCTCTCCATAGCTGTATATCGCCCGTTCGAGCGTGTCAGCGACGCTGAGCAGTTGCCTGGCTAATTCGCCGGATGTTTTTCTTCGTATCGCCTCTTCTTCATCCTGAGTCCGCTCTTTGTACCTTGCAAAGTCGGATTTCATCTTCTCGGCTTTAGTCTTCAGGGATGCGATCAACTCATCCTTCTCGTCCATCTCTTTCTTCGAAACTACTATGATTCCGCTCATCTCATTCTCTTCATCATCTTCGCCAGGCATTCCGCATCTGATGATGTTATGGTGTGATCGATTTAAAGATTTTGCAGATGCGTGGTTTTTCGGGTAGCGACGGAGGGTTGCATCAATTCTCTGATCCGCCCGGCAGCCGCCCTCAATCCTTGCACCACCTGCTCCCGACTCTTCCCCTCGCAAAAGATGGTCGTTACCGGATCGCCAGCGGAAATTCTCCACCCGGTCTGCGGGATGTCCATGATCCTCTCTTTTTCAAGCTTTTTTGAGATCACCTCATCGATTGTGACGTCTGTGTCAGCAAACAGAACCGCTCTTCCTGCGAACCGCCTTTCAGTGGCGTCTGACGGCACCTCGACCAGTTCGCCCGAAAATGCCCTCACATGCGCATCGAATACGCTGATTCCAGAGGCGTATTCGACGGTATCAAGCGTGCCCTGAAACCGTGCATTCACCTCGATTACCACCGGACCGTTCTCTGTGATCAGGAAATCGACACCATTTGAACCGATGAGTCCCAGCTTTTGGATCAGCTGAACCGCAATTTCACGCATCTCGGAGTCGTATTCACTTCTAAAAGGCGTTACATTCCCGCAGTATGCAAATCTGTCTCTGGTGAGCCATGGCGTTCCGATCAGTTGCTCGTTTACAGCGATTGCGACCGCATCTTCACGCGTTGAAATCACCGAAACACTCGCAGGAACACCCTCAAGATACTCCTGAATCAGCATATCGGTTCCGCAGCCTCTGGTCTCCTCTCTGCTGTGCGCAAGTCTGTTTTCTATCCCGCCAGAACCATAAACCGGCTTTATCATGACCGGATATCCAAAATCATCAGAGATATCATAGATTTCAGGATGCTGAAACCCAAGAGACTTCATCATCCCTCCAAAAAGCTTCTTGTTGCTGATCGATCTCACGACCCCTGCGCGGTTGTTAAGCACGCGGTAGCCTTTCAGATCGAAGCATTCAAACCCCGTGCCAAGGATGATCGCGTCAAAATCCCAGTTCAGACGATTCAGAAGGTCCAACAGATCCTCTTCGCTTGTCATCTCATCGAATCGTGCATATCCATCTGCGCATCGAAGCATATCCACATCTCCGAAGTGGTCCAGTGAATACACTGTGTATCCTGCGCGCTTTGCGGCGCAGACGATGTATCTGGTGCTGTACCCGATGATGAGTATCCTCAAATTTTGCACGACCTCTCTGGCAGGTATATTGTAGCACACATTTAATTATGGGGCGTACTAAATTCTTTCCGGTGCCAAAGAGCCGATTTCGCCAAGGCAGCATACCTTATGGTGACCACAAGGTTAGAAGTGGCTTTGCGGTTGAATAGAGATATGGAGGATATGATGCCTGATCCAAGCCCTGCCACTTACCCTTTCACCTCGGGAGCCGCTGTGTATGTCAGGGAACTCGGGGTCGATATTTCAGACCTCCTTGAAAAGCGGGTGTACAACCGTGCCCGAGCCCGCGGCGTGGAACGGGTGACTCAGGCAATCGAGGGCAAAATCGAGAGGGGTGTCGGCACCGATATGCCTGCTGAACTCGAGGTGCTGTCATATCCGATCGCAAGAATGATCGTATCCTGCATCGGCGATGATTACCTGATCCGCAGATAC
>DTYY01000258.1 GCA_012961645.1 Methanosarcinales archaeon
CAACGATGGATGAGTAGTGCGCATTTCCGTCCATGACAACGCAGCCGCCCACCTCTCCAAGCGCATGCATCACAGCGAATATACCCTCGCGCGCTCCGTTGGTGACTCTTGCGTGGTCGGTGCCAAGGAATTCGGGCAGGTCGCGGTGCACAAAATCGTGGATCGGAGGCTTCTTGATCGCTTCGAGGTTGCCGGGGCAGAAATCGCAGACCGAGTAGCCGTCGCCCCATTCGGCGAGTGCTTCTCTTGCTTCAGGGGTCAGAATCCCGCCGCGCTGGAGCGGGTCGATGTTGATCGTGCCAAGCGTGCTCCGTCTGAGGGAGGTGGGATATTTGGTCATGTAAGTCACATCTGTGCAGCCGTCCTTGATAATAGTACCACTCCATAATAGATGGCACACATTCACATGCAAGTCCCCTCAAAAAGTTTCAGAGGTTTTTTTCGAGATGCTCTTATGGTAGCCAGGTCCAGAAGGACAAAAGAAATAGCGGATGTGCCGAATCGATCGACACACCCCCAAAAGAGGTTTCACCACCTCTGAATGTAGTTAACAAATTCCCGTTTTGCCTCGAAGTTGTTATCCAGACGGTCAACCATCTTCTTATACAGCGCAGTGAGCGACGGAAAGCCCCATGGATCTTCGAGATGGTGAATAGCCCAGGCTGATGCCTGTCTCACATCCATCTGACCACTGTTTATGAATTCAACAGCGTCTTCGGCTATCTTGTCAATACCGACGAGATCGATCTCATCAAGCTCCGTCTTCACGCTAACAGGTTCGACATGTTCTATCATTTATCACACCTCTTTTCCTTTGTGTAATACTTTATGTAATATTTGAAACATTAAGTATTACTAAATTTAGTAAACGTGTTAATCACATATAAACATTTCTATCCAGCGGGTTTTCATATCTACAATCATTGTGGATTTGCGTATCCACAACCTTTGAGCTATGTTATTTTGTCATAATAAATATTTTATTTTAATCACCAACAACCTGCCGGCGATGGATGATTGAACGTTCTTTCATGTCTATTTCTGATTGTCATGCAGCATGAAGAGTCCTTGAGGCCACTATCCCCGTGCCTGCAAACGTCATCGATTGCAGGACCACATATTCATGATTATCTGACACCGTCATTGGTACTTCCCCAAGTCCAGACAATATGCGCTCTCACATTTCATAGACCGTTGTGACAACATAAGTCCAACCACACTCCCGGATCTATGAAATAGCGGCAACCATCCTTCACAGTCTCACACCGGCGCGAGACTTTGTTCTCAACAAAATCTCCACACGCATGATAAACGTGGTTTCTGATTCATATTCATCTACATATTGATGATTATGCCGAACATGGCTACTAACAGATAGAATCATCTATTCGGAGGACATTTTATGACATTTATCCAGAAAAGTACAGCCAGAGGGTTTGAATTCCATTGTTATGGCTCTAAAAGCTATATTTCATTATATTTATATCTAACATTAGTTCATTGTTTTGCGCGCGACATCTGCGCAGTTGCCACCATAAAATGGAATATTATGGAAATTCATCGCAATGGTTCATGAAGTGTTATTGACATTTAACAGACGAATCAGCCTCTTTTCGAGTAAATTGGTCATCCATTCCATTATATATTACATTTGCTATTATTAGGCTCGACCGATACATTAAAGAACGATTGGATTTATTGTCAATATAACACAGCAACTGAAGCGGATGTGCTATTATCGTAGACGAACTGGACGAACAGATTCTCAAGGCAATGTCAGAGGGCATTGGTGTAGGGCCCAGATTGGCTGAGCTTGCCAGACATCTCGATGTTCCAAGAAGTACTGCGAACCTACGTGTTCGTATGCTCACAGAAAAGAACATTGTCATGGGATACCGCCCCCAGATCAACTGGGAGGAACTGGGATATTATATCAATGGCTATATTGGTATCGAATGTCCAAAACCGATCGTCGGCGACTTGCTAAACTTTTTAAAAGATCAGGAGTGGGTTTTTGGTGTCTGGGAGGTCACATCCGGGAAATATGGATTGCTTGTGATGTGTCGATTCAAACAATACAACGAGATTGAACAGTTGAAAACGTTTACCAGAACTGTGCAAGGAATTCGGGACGTGGATGTGTTTCTGCTCGGACCATACCATTCTCTGAAATGATCATTGGACAACCTTCCATGATCGACAGATATATTATTAGTTCACGGGGTCGATTTTAAGGTAGATTATGAAACTTACCTCTATCCAGATCGAGATTCTAACGACGCTCGTCAGTCTCTTCCGTAAGAAAGGGGGCGCAGTGAAAGGAGATGAGATCGCTGTTGTGATCGACCGTACCCCGGGTACTGTGAGGAATCATATGCAGGCACTCAGGGCACTCGGAATGATTGAGAGCGTGCCCGGACCAAAAGGGGGCTATCGCCCGACCAGCCAGACTTATGATGCCCTCAATATCACCAACCTGCCAAACAAGACAGAAACAAACATATATCGCAATGGTAAGCTTGTGGAGGACGCAACCGCATGTGAAATCTCGTTTACGACCGTCCAGGATCCGAAGACGTGCAACGGCAGAGTCAAGGTTGTGGGCGATATTCGCAATTTTCATGACGGTGACATCATCAAGATTGGACCAACACCGAACAACAAACTCGTGATCCGGGGGAAGGTCATCGGGCGGGATGATACAAGAAACATCCTGGTTTATGCAATTTCGGATGTCATCACCCTGCCAAAGAGGCGCATCAGAGAGTGTGTTAATAACAGCCATACAACGATCGATGTGTATACCACTGTGAAGGAGGCTGCGGACATCCTTCTAAAAAATGAGATCAACGGCGCTCCTGTAACTGATAAAAAGAATATTGTCGGTGTTGTGGCGCTTACTGACATCTTAAGAGCTTTGATCTCCGGATTCGTCAATCAGAAGGTGTGGAATATCATGTCAGGGGATGTGATCTCGATCGACGGCGATGAATCGATCTCCAGTGTTGCAAAACTCTTTGACCAGTATCATGTCAACAACATCGTCGTGGTCGTCAATGGAAAACCGTATGGCGTTGTATCAAAGAAGGATGTGTTTCGCGACCAGACAGGCATCGGCGAATCGATCATCACACCCACGCTGATGAGCGCTTGATGTCATTTAGATTACCATGCCGCATAAATGGGACGTTCTTCAACATCTGCCATCATCGCACCACCAAGTTTGGAGTGCAGTATATTTCGTACCCGACCGACACCCTCGGTAACCAGTTGGATGCGTGCCATCTGCGTCTCACGCTCTTCGTAGAAGAGATCGTTTCCCTGAACCACTCTGTGCGTGCTGATATCAAGCCGCTGCGCTCTGGCGATGATCCCTGTTGTGCCGGTGGTGACATCGTTGTGACTGGTCGATGACAGGAAGACAGGATCGCCAACAGTGATGTGCAGCACGGAAACAAAGTTATGTGGACTTCTGATCTCGATGGTACGGAGTACACGATTTTTCAGATCACGCATCGCGTTATTTGACAGTCCGGACAGTACAACACATTTCATTGCGAATCACCCATACATTGAGAGCGGATGTGGCGGTTCTTCCTCTTGTTCCACAGTATTCCTGATATCCTCTGCGAGTTTCTGCATCTCAAGTTCGATCTGCCCTGCCTCTTTGATCAGTTTTTCGGTATCTATCGAGAGGTTGTACAGATCGTTCAAGACCTGAATCACGGCAACCGCGGCAAGCGGATCCGGATTTTGGCTGCGAGTGCTTCCGAGCAAGCTGATTGCAGGAAAGTCGCGTGAAGCACATTCGGTTACGATGCTACCCGCAATTCCGGAGATCGTGCCCATCTGGAAGATTTCAACCAGTTTTTTGATGTTTTCAACCCCTTCCTTCGTTGTCGCTGCGCCAAATACGATATGCTTCTCAGCCTCCAGTGGTATACCGGCAACCGAGACGACCTCGCGGGCATTGATCGATACTGCCCAGTCGATGAGCGATTTACTCACAACATAAGCGATATTCGGATGGATCGGGATGTCAGAAACCACCACGATAAGCTCGTTCTTCGCGCTTTCGTATATCCGCACCGGCATGTTCACCCGCCCTTCAAGCAGCATCGCAACCGGCGGAAAGTGCTTTGAAGTGATCGCGCCCAGGTACTCCATATCAAGTTCATGTATCATCTGCTGGCTTGCGATGCTCCCCACAAGTCCAACGCCAGGGAAGCCTTCTACAACCACGGGGTTGCTCGACTTGGGTTTTCTTGTAATCACATCCACGTCCGGATCCGGTTCCATGAGTGTAGTTACTTGGAGTACTTGTAGATAAAGATTCTGATCGCAGTAGCTGGGCAACGTTTAATAGTAAACACATCCAAAAACCACACTTCATCGGCGGGAATGCTCCCGCAGGGATGTGACTGCGAAAAAGAGCAGTTGAACCACAAAACAGGTGAATTCGCAAATGACGAGATCGTTTTACGCATATATCAGAGACGCATGGAAGAATCCTGACAAGACCTACGTGCATGACCTCAGGTGGCAGCGGCTTCAGGAGTGGCGCAATGACCGAAGTGTGGTCCGGATCAGGAGACCGACCCGCATCGATCGCGCACGCGCGCTCGGCTATAAGGCAAAGCAGGGCATCATCATGGTGCGTGCGAAGGTGCGGCGCGGCGGCAGACGCAAATCAAGATACATACGCGGGCGGCGGACAAAGCGCATGGGGATGCACAAGATAACGCCACGAAAGAGTCTGCAATGGATCGCTGAGGAGCGCGCAAGCCGGAAATACCCAAACATGCAGGTCTTAAACTCATACTGGGTCGGAGAAGATGGAAAACACAAGTGGTATGAGGTTATACTGGTCGATCCGAACCATCCTGTGATTAAAAATGATTCGCAACTGAAATGGATATGTGATGTCAGCGGTAGGGCAGAACGCGGCTTGACCAGTGCCGGAAGAAAAGGGAGGGGCTTGAGCAAGCGTGGCAGAGGCACCGAGAAGACGAGACCGAGCATCGGTTCGCATCGAGGGAAGTAGGGTCGTTCTGAGGTATTCGTTTCAAATTAGGTGGTAACCGGGTGCACTGGTTAAACAATCAGTCTAATCGGCGTTAATCTGCAGCTAAAAGCTTTATTTGCCACTGATCAACACAGATGATCGATATCGCCCACTTCTGGTAGTTGTGCTTTCACAAGACGATCCAGCGTTCCCAGAAATCATAATAAAAATCCGGTGCCTTACCCACATAACACCTATCTGTAATCGGCAGGTTCAACCTCTTTCGCATCGAGTATCACATCCAGATCCGATTTTGTGAATGAAAACGATCCGTTGATCCCGATCGCATCAGGAAGCTCCCCAAACCTCGCCCTGATGAGCAGATCCCCTATCTCGTGATCGATGACCCTCACAATCCCGAGTATCGAGGTCGTAGGTCTTGGATTTACGTCCACCACGTACAACCGGTCGCCTGCAACGATATCGAGCCCGACATAACCCCTGCATCCAAGCACACGCGCCGCAGCAGCGGCTACGTCCATGACCTCGTCCCACCGGGGCGTTTGGTACGGCACGATCCCGCCGTTGTATCCGATCCCGGTCTCGATCGTCTGCTTGTTCACGGTGAGCGGGAGTGTTGTGTCGCCGATGATCAGGCTCGCACTCAGATGCTCTCCTGACACGAACTCGGTCACGATGAAACCGTCGCCCGGCTCCACCTTCTCCGTTACGACCGATATCCCCTCCGAAGCACAGCCCCATCTCGGTTTGATCACGTACATCCCGGCATCGTCAGCCATTTTAGGGACCGCGATCCCGTTATCTGACAGGATCTGCGAGCATACGAGTTTGTCGGCACATTTTCTGACCGATTCGCTCGGACAGCCGAGATTGACCGTGCTCTCCTCAACAACCCGGGTCAGATCGGCGAGAATCTCATCGGGAGCGATCACGATGCCTGCATCGCACATACGCGCGACTTCCTCGACCGATCGCTCGAAATCGGTGCATTTAACCGCCTCTCCTCTGATTCCGGTGACCTGACGTCTTGCAGGATATCGCACCTGATGCCCGGATGCATCGAAGCTGTTTACAAGCGAGCGAAGCATGGCGCATCCTTCGGCGATGATCTCAGGGTCACCGGTTGCAACAGCGTACTCTGCAACCATGATCTTCATAGGTGCGTGTTTCCATGCCATATTATTACTTGTATAAAATCATAACACTGCCATCAGAGGCTGTTTCTTTCGATGAAATGTTTGTTTTGATAATATGCTGAAAGCGAGAGTATCATCGATTTTTCAGTATCTCTGGACCACGATGTTGCTAAACCCTTTCATGAAGCTCAATCTCTCTTTCATGCCTTTACCTTCAGGTAATATCCCATCCCGCAGTCCTTACCATGACCGCCGACTCAGATGATACCGGTTCCATAATCGGTGGATGTTTTCCTTGTCTCTACCTGTTTGCACTCCGGACAAACCAGTTTGGAGCTGTTTTTGGTCATGGCGGCTCTGCATTTTGAGCAGAACGCTTTCATAACTCCCATTTCATTTTCTGATGTATCAAGGCGCATGTTCGTGAGATCGGTGATCCTCGCCTTCACGATGTCGAATAACCCGAACTCCCGCGAGATATCCTTAACATACGCCTTCTTGATGTTGGATACATGGATTACGGCGGGCCCCATGTCGGGAATCTCCCGGTCGGTGATTCCTCTCACTCCGGCAATCGCTACAAGCACGAGCGAGTCTCGCAGCCCGGTGACCTGCCCGATGACCACGTCTCCTTTCCTGATAATTGGCGGAGTGCTTGTACTTGGAATTACAGAGATGGTCCGGTCTCTGTTATTGATTTTAACCGTTCCTGTAGCGGTTGCATAGATACTGCCCGCGCTCTCATAAGTCTGCGCACCAGCACGAAACTCCTCCGTCGCTCCTATCGAATCGCCTGGAAGCACGAATGCACCAAGACTTTCATAATCTGCGTTCTCCTGTGCCGGATTATCCAGTGCTTCAACTTCAGCAAATTCCCTATTTCTGTCTACTTTCCGTAAAACAGATCTTTTTTTCAGTTTAATGTTAATCCCTCTCTTTGCTTTCAATATGTTCGAGCCATCAGCACCGAGGTGCCCTCTCTTCCGCAGATCGGGCATTGTCCAGAGTTATTCTGTGGCTCGACCGGTACCCCGAGTATATGGACGCCTGTTATATCTTCCATCTCGCGCCCGCAATCCACGTCAAGACACCAGCATATCCGTGCAATTCCCTCAACCGTTCTCTCTGATACATCATCCAGTGTCTTGCAGTCAAATATTCTCGAGTCTAACCCCTCTCTGGCAGCGTGGTACATATCAGTTACCATCACGTTCATGCAGTCCCGCACCTCGCCGGGGATCCGGTCTATGGGCACCGATCGTTTCTCTGAGGTGTCCCTGCGCACCAGTATGCATGAGTTCTGTGCAAGATCTCTTGGCCCGATCTCGATTCGCACCGGGACACCCCGCAGTTCCCATCTGTAGTATTTGGCGCCCGGTCGCTCATCACCGTCATCGATCCTGACACGAAGCCCCTGATCTGTGAGCAGATCACGCAGTGATCGGCACGCCTTGAGCACATTCTCATTCACATCGCGATCGCCAAACAGGATCGGCACGATCGCCACCTGTACAGGTGCAACCTCAGGAGGCAGCACAAGCCCGTGATCATCGCCATGCACGCTTATCACGGCAGCAACCGACCGTTCTGATATGCCGTAGCAGGTCTGGTGCGCATGTAGCTGCTCGCCGGTCGGATCCTCATACGTGATCCCGAATGTCTTTGCAAAGTTGTCTGCGAGATGGTGCGCAGTCCCTATCTGCAAAACCTTGCCATCAGGCATCAGAGTATCGACCGCAAGCGTGTAATCCGCGCCAGGGAACTTATCCCAGTCAGGGCGCTTTGAAACGATGGTCGGAATGGCGAGCCGCCTGTAAAACTCCTGATAAATTTCTACCGCCCGATCTACGTGTTTTGCTGCATCATCCCAGTCGGTATGCACAGTGTGCGCCTCTTTAAACGACGTGATCTCACGCAGGCGGATGAGTGGACGTGTGTGTTTGGTTTCGTACCGAAAGGTGTTAACGATCTGGTAGAGCTTGAGCGGCATATCTGCGTGTGACCTGATCCAGAGCTTGTACATCGGATAGATCGCTGTCTCGCTCGTGGGTCTTAGCGCGAGTTTCACGTCCAGCGGTGTGACGCCTCCGTGTGTAACCCAGTAAACCTCATCCTCAAACCCCTTTATGTGCTCTGCTTCCTTCATAAATTCACTTTCAGGGATTAAAAGTGGGAACAATGCTTCTTCATGACCGTCTTTGTCCAGAAGTTCCCGCATAATCGAGTAAATGTTATTTCGTAATGCATATCCAAATGGGGGCCACACATACAGACCCTTGACAGGGTATCTGATATCCATGATCTCTGCCGAAGCGAGCAGTTCATGGTACCACTCACTGAAGCGTGACTTTGATGGAAGTGCGGTCTGCTGTGCATTTTTTTCCATGAACTGAAAGTCGGGGGGGCAGAGACATAAAACTTGTGGGGGCTTTGAGTGTTAGCTCTGAACGTTCCTGATCACCGGCTGTTAGCCGGTTTTTAAACGTGCAGATCGGGCTTGATTCTATGCATCGTGCTGGTTTCAAACTGACCGGGGAGGCGTCTTTTCCCGAAATCGGAAGAGAGCAAATAACACAGACATTCTACTTATTTATTCATCCGTTCCACTCATGATCCCTCCCCTGACACCGGAAACCACGAGCAAAAGGCCCCGTTGCCCTCGCCATTCCGAAAGGTTGAAATATATGCAAAGGCAAAGAAATAATGCTCTATTGGTGACCTACATGAACGTGAAACAATCTTCTAACATAACAAGTACCACAATCGAGGATCATACCGGCTACCAGAGCACGCTTGCCTTTATTCTGCTCACTGACGTGGTCGACGGCACCTCCATCCGCGAAGACGCCGGTCGCCTCAGCGATATGGAATTCAACGAGAAGATCAGGAACGTGATCAGGTACACATTTCTGAGACGGGTCCTTGACGAACTGCATGGTCCTGAGATTGGATCGGGCGATCTCTCGAAAAAACCGGATGAACTGACAGAAAAGCAGTGGGAGTCGATCATAAAGCGATCAAAGATGAAATGGGACGATTATCGCAAATATACCTACGAATTTGAGAAAGATAAAAGCAAAGGGTTCTTCTCATCGGGACTGTCTGGCAAAAGGGCAGAAGTGGAGATGTTTCTTGCCGAATATACAGATACGGTAGATTCCGATATCAAAGCGTTGATATACACGAAAGATGGTGAAAAAATACCGCTTTCATCCGGTCTCCTGCACCGAATCGACACAATCTTCGAGCTGGATAAGAAACCGGGTGTGCTGCTGACAGAACGGATGCGAAAGAAGAGCTTTGGGGAGCATATAAAACGGGCTGAACGCGACCTTTATGAGAAATAATCACATATTGGTGATATGATGAAACTGGAACTGCAAAATATAGG
>DTYY01000259.1 GCA_012961645.1 Methanosarcinales archaeon
CTTCCGGCAGGGGCTGTGTTCAATTCAACTACGCAAACATTCTCCTGGTCCCCATCATTCGATCAGGCAGGAACATACCCGGATGTATACTTCGAGGTCGATGATGGTGAACTGACTGACCATGAGAATATCACCATCGTGGTGAACAACAAAAACAGAGCACCTGTCCTTGATCCGATCGGAGATAAGGTGACAGATGAGAACTCCTTCCTTGAGTTCACCGTCAACGCCACCGATCCGGACGGAGATGTGCTGGCATACTCTGCATCCAACCTTCCAGCAGGGGCTGTATTCAATTCAACCACCCAGACCTTCTCATGGACTCCAGCTTTTGGTCAGGCAGGAACGTATCATGACGTTCACTTCGAGGTCAGCGACGGCGAACTGATCTGCAGTGAGAACATCACTATAGTGGTAACAGAGGTGGCTGCACCCAAAATCGGCGTAATTGTTCCGGGTTCAGAGGTCATATTCCAGCAGCAGTTTACCGTGAACATCACCGTTGATCCGATGACGGCTGAGATATATGGTGTCCAGTATACTCTCAACTTCAACAATTCGGTGCTGCATGCCGAATGGCAGAACGAAGGAACATTCCTAAATCAGGATGGTTCCGACACACAGGTGTACATCAACACCATCAACAACGGTGCGGGAACGATCTCGTTTGCAGCCACAAGAATTGGAACAGAAGAAGGGGTGAGCACCCCTGGAACACTGGCTGTCATCAAGTTCACAGCGATCCTGAAAGGAGAATGCACAGACCTGAACTTGATTGATGTGGTCGTGTCGAATGAAAACGGAGAAGAGATCGATCCAATAGACATCACCAATAGCAGCGTCTGCGTGGATGAAAACCAGCCACCGGTTGCGGTTGGCAAGTCCATGCACAGATACAACAACGAGGGAGAGAAGTATCTGTGCAAGGTTTACTTCGATGGCACCGATTCCTACGATCCTGACGGCGAGATCATATACTGGAGATGGAGTTTCGGCGATGGGAATTACGGCACAGGCGAGCTTACGAATCATGTATACCACAGCTGGAGATGGAATGGAACCGGCTACGATCCATTCACTGCAATCCTCACCGTGAATGATGATGGTGATCCGCACGAGCTTGATGATAGCGCATCCTTCGATGTGATGGTATACACCGCAGGCGATACGAACGGTGATGGTGAGATTGACATTCTGGATGCGACCATCGTCGGGCTTGAATGGGACCACGTGGCTAACTTCAACGGCAACCTCTACTGGTACGACAATCCGAGAGGAGACATGGCAGACCTGAACAATGACCGCATAGTGGATATCCTCGATGCGGTGATCGTCGGGACCTGCTGGGGGCATACAGCATGGTAACAAATAGAACTGATGAGGTATAATAAAAATGAAACAAAATGAAATGTATCTGATTATGGCAGCCATTGCATTGCTATGTATGGCACAGCCAGCACTATCAGCACCAATAGTGAGTGTTGAACCGTCTTATGTAAACATCTCACAGGGAGATGTATTTACAGTGGATATAACCGTGGATCCAGCAGGGTATGAGATTATGGGTGCTCAGTATGATCTGTATTTCAATAATACGCTGTTGAATGCGACAGAGCAGACCAAAGGGACATTTCTCAGCCAGGATGGTGCAAGCACGAATGTGTACAAGAACAAGATCAACAACACCATTGGAATGATCGAATACAGCGAGGCAAGAACCGGTGTTACGTATGGGGTAACCGGTTACGGGATACTATCGACGATCACATTCAAGGCGATGGAACCAGGGACGTGCACCTTAAATCTGAGCGATGTACGATTGAGCGATCCGGACGCACAGTATATTACAGACCTTCTGGTCAACAACGGAAGTGTGGAGGTCATTGAAACCCACTTTATGATATCAGGATTTGTTGACTACGACAATGGTGATCCTGTTTCGGCTCCAAATGTGACATTGACCAATCTGAACACGGGCGAGGTTTTTGTAGCTGGGACAGATGCGAACCATTACGAGATCTCAACAAACTTTGTGCATGTAAGCAGTGGTGACGTACTGCACTTCGATGCCAGCGACAATCTGGGCAATGCAACAGAGTTCAACCATACCGTTACGCAGGATGATATGGATGCAGGCGGATTTGTGCAGAACATAACGATATACATTCCTGACACGACTCCACCAGTCATAACCAACATCAGTGCAACTGCAGTCACAAAGGACTCTGCAACCATAATATGGGATACCGATGAACCAAGCGATAGTCTGCTCAGGTATGGCACTGAGCCCGGAAACTACGATCAGACGGTTTACAGTCCGGAAGATATGATGCATCATAGCATTGATCTCACCGAACTCTCTCTGGACACCACCTATTACTATGTCGTGAACAGCACAGACCCGAGTGGCAACTCTCTCCAGAGCACAGAACAGAGCTTCAAGACGTTTCCTGAGATCGTAATCAGCATCGATGATGCGAGTATGCTCGCAGGTGGGAATATTACCACCCCGATCATGATCAGTAACATAACCAATGTCGGAACTGCTGACATATCGCTCACATACAACCAATCGGTGGTTCACGCCATTGCGATTGAAGGAAGCGATTTTGATTACGCAGATGCGGACATCGACAACGCCATCGGTAGAACAAGAATCGGGGCATTCCAGACATCATCGACCGGGCTCAACGGGAGTGTAAGGGTTGTAAACATTACGTTAAATGCTGTAGGCAGTGGAGGAGACTCCACTGCACTCAACCTAACGATAAACGAGCTTAAAGAAGCGAGTTCTGAGGAGATCTCCATACCTGCATCTGTGCATAACGGAACCTTCACCGTATGGGAGACAACGCCGCCGCTGGTGGTAAACCCGGCAGCAGATCCGCCATCCATTCCAGAGGATACGGATTTTGATCCGAGGTGGGGCGAGACGTCTCAGTTGAGTGTCACAGTAACCGATGAGTGTGGTGTTGCGAGCGTTGCCATCAATCTCACACCGATCGGCGGCTTGCCAGAGCAGCCAATGACCCGCATCCCGGATACCGATATATGGGCTGTGACGGTTAGCGCGTCTGCAGGATCTGCAATCTTCAATGAAAGTTATCTGCCGCACAATCTGACGGTGTGTGCAAGTGATCGTTTTGGAAATGTGAATACATCTGCGAGCATACCATTAGCCGTTATGCGCAACGGTGATGTCAGCAGCAACGGTGAGGTGACGCTATATGACGCAACCTACCTTGCCAATCACATCCTGAACAAACCGGGATTTGAAACAATGAATGAATTGGTGGCTGATGTCAGCGGTAACGGTGCGGTAACGTTCTATGATGCGATGTATCTCTCCAAGCATGTACTGGCTGAATTCGGGTACGAGGTGCTTCACTGAGGTGGTTGGTATGGAAAGACGCTCCAGATCAATGGCAATCGCACTGTTAATGGTGCTATCCATCATACCGGCTGCTGCAGCAACCACCATCTCAATCGGTGGTGTTTTTGTGGAGCCGGGTGAAACGACCGCTATACCGATCGCAATCGAAAACGTGATCAATGTCGGTACTGTGGACATTACCATCCATTATGACCAGACAGTGGTTCATGTCACCGGTGGTGCAAACAGCAGATTCGACTTTATGCATCCGGTCATCAACAATTCAGCAGGTCATGTCAGAATCGGCGGGATGGCTTACGGCGATGGGCTGAGCGGCGATGTGAAGCTTGCAGACCTCATGCTGGAGGCGGTGGGCGGCACCGGCGATACAAGTTTGCTTTGCATAACCATCAATGAGTTGAAGGTAGCGGATGCAACAGAAACCAGCATACCAGCAAATGTGAAAAACTGCACCTTCGGAATCCTCAACCCACCTGAACCGCCGGCAGGCCTTTCAGATTCTACAGGATGTCACTGGATCAACTGGACATGGACAGCCGGTTCGGGTTCGAAGAGTGATTTTATTGAGGTGACAATCGATGGCGTATGGGCGGAGAATTGCACAGAAAACTACTATAATCAGACATTTCCTCCACACGCCACACGAACAGTGTCCCTGCGTGGATACAATTCAAGTCTGGGCAGATACTCAGCATACCTCAACAGGACGACAACGATACCGAATTATGCGCCAGTTGCAATTGCAGAGGCTGTGCACATGCATAGCATTGTGGGTTATCGATGCAAGACGATCTTCGATGCTTCTGCATCTCACGATCCTGATGATGATGGCATCGGTTATGAATGGGATTTCGGCGATGAGAGCTATGGTAGTGGATCTGTAGTTGAGCACATTTACACAACCTATAACTGGAATGGTTCTGGATATGAGCCTTTTATTGTGAGTTTGATGGTCGTTGATGGTATTGGTGCCTCTACAACGGTTAATATTCATGCGAATGTTTACATAGCAGGCGATACGAACGGTGACGGTGATGTTGACATTCTGGATGCAACCATCGTTGGGCTCGAGTGGGATCATGAGTATGGCACAGCGAAATGGGCAGATCGATCGGATCAGGCAGATCTGAACAACGACGGCTTGGTAGACATCCTCGATGCCGTGATTGTCGGGACGAATTGGGGGCACGCGGCATGACGGTGTGGACGGTGCATGTGACCGAAAGTTTTAAGTCATGTTATGTAATCTTAATCGTCTATCGAACGTATGATGAATTAACCAAAAAGATGAGATAAGTATGTCACAAGATGGAATGAGAAGGATTGTGGTAGCATCTGTTCTGACGGTTCTACTATTGTTAGTCGGGTTCTGTCATGTTAGCCTGGCAATTAGTTCGGTGAGTGTGTCACCACAGACGGTAACCATATCTGCAGGAGATACGTTCAGTGTAGATATTATCGTGGACCCTGCAGGCAGTGAGGTGTATGGCGCAGATTGTAAACTTCGATTCGACAGTATGATACTGAATGCAACCTCACAGACCAGTGGAACGTTTCTCGATAAGAGCGGTGCTGAGACGATCGAGGTACAGAACAGCATTGACAATGTTGCAGGCGTGATCAAGTATGGTGAAACCAGAATCGGAGACCCGGAGATGATTGGGAGCGCAACCGAAAAGGGCGTGCTTTCAACGATTACATTCGAAGCGATTGGCTCTGGAACCACCGATCTAAAACTGGAGTCAAAACTGAGCGATTCGAGTGTCCAGCTACTCGATGTTACAACCAGTGATGGAACGTGCAGCGTGTCAGGTGCTGTGGTTGCCGAAGAGGAGCATACCTCTGACAAACCAGCAGCAACATCCGAACAGATACCCAAGAAACCAGAAAGTATGCAGACGCCAGGTTTTGGCGCTGGTTGTTTGATCATCGGACTGATTGGTTCGCTGTTGGTGTTGAGGATGGATAGGTAACGGAATTGATGATGAAACACACCAGATGGTTTCTGGCGGCAGTTGCTCTGTGTGTCTTTGCCGGATCTGTATCAGCAGTGGTGATGAGGGTTGAGCCAGAGCATATCGAAGTTTCACAAGGAGATGTATTCACGGTGGATATAACAGTGGATCCGGCAGGTTCTGAGATAATGGGCGCACAATATATACTCTACTTCGATGATACGCTTTTGAATGTAACAGAGCAAACCAAAAGGACATTTCTAAGCTGTGATGGTGCAAGCACGAATGTGTATACAAACAAGATCAACAACACACTCGGCAAGATCGAATACAGTGAGACAAGAACTGCTGTTGATTATGGGGTGACCGATCAGGGCGTACTGGCAACGGTCACTGTTAAGGCGGTGGAACCGGGGACTTGCAGTCTGGACCTGAGAGATGTGCGATTGAGTGATCCGGGCGCACATTATATCACAGACCTTCTGGTCGATGATGGGATGTGTGATATAGATGTCATTGGATCTGCACCAGCACCCACTCCAGAGACCGTCACTTCGACTACGACCTCGGCTACAAACACAACCACAACCCCCGCGCAATCGGTGGAAACGCCTGCCATGAACCAGACGCCTCTACAGTCTCCGACTGCACTCATAATGTCAACAGCGGTGCAAACGCCTACTGCGGATCAGATACCATCAGAGTCGACATCCCCTGCACCAGCCAGAACAGCACGCACACCGGAAAGGAACAATATGCTGCCCGGGTTTGAGGCATCAATCGCAATGGCAGGGCTGCTCACAATTATGATATTGAAAGGAAGGAGGACGAAAAGATGAGATTAAACCTTCGTGTGATCATCTTCGCTGGATGCATCCTTGTATGCATCGGAGCATTGGCACAGGCAACACAGGTCAAGA
>DTYY01000260.1 GCA_012961645.1 Methanosarcinales archaeon
GGTTTAAGGAGATGTTGAAAGAGACTGTTGAGGTCGATTTCAAGTTGTAGGGGGGAATTTGAAAACTGTTCAGGTCTTAAGATTATTCGCCTGTTCCCCTAACCCGACAGATCAATATGCCCTCTACAGCGGATGATCATAACAGGTTAGCCACTGCTCAACCAGGGGTCCTCTTATCATTCCCATGCGAAACACTCACAGGGTCAATTCAGATCGAAGCATTGAAGATATCAGATGCTCGGAAAGATTGCAGTATTTTTTAACTACATCCATAAATAGATTCTTTTGTGCATTTCCAGTTGTTGAATATATATCAGCAAAGCCATCGATACCTTCCAACTCCTTCACAATGAGCCGCATCTGAACGTTGGTAACACAACCTGTACGTCTCCCCATCCTTGCCAGCACGTTGATGTAGTAGCCGATGTTTCTTGCTCTGTCTGATGAGATATTCTTGACAATTCCGCAGCGAACGCAGTAAGGATGCGGCTTCAACCCCTTGTTTAAGCCCTCTATCTCAAATGGAAGCCAGACCTTATCACCGTTGCCGCAGCTCTCATGAACGCAATTCATACCGTCTCCTCAGTCGTTACATTGTGTCATAAATTATCATAGGTTTTGTCTGCCTTTGGCATTAATGTTTTCGGCTATACAACCCGCGCGGCTTCGAAGAAGTATGTCGATAGAGGCGCAGGTCTGCACAGACATCGGGGAATCTGAGCCAGAATGACCATAGGTGGACGCATGCAGGTACAATAATATCAGAATGTGAAAAGTGAAAAGGGTTTAATGACAGTAAATGCAACCACCATTAAACTCATTCTTTCTTTCTGCGCATGACGAATACGAGTCCAAGCAGCGCTACCACCGGTATTGCTAGGGTTGCGAATTCTGGGACAGCTGTCGCGTGAACAGTCGCAACTGCTATGTCGTATGCATAACTCTGAGTGTCCCAATACACTATGGTATATTCAGTCCCATGGGAGGTGCCATCTGCTGCCGTTATCGTTACATGGATATCATATTCTGACTGCCCGGCAGGGGGGGTATAACGGTATACGACATATCCTTGACCTGTTGTGCTTGTGCCATAGTTGTTAGGGTCAGATACCTCAAACTTCAGATCGCCACCTCCCGATCCCACTACATAGACACTCAAGATACGTTGACTCCCGTCCGTATACATGGCGGTAAACTTTGCCGTAGTTGGCACATCCACTCCTGACGTGAGACTAAGCGGGTTCGGGTCAACGGTTAGTTGAGCTGCCGAAGCCATTCCCACGCTAAGCGCGATCGCAAGCAGCGCAACAATACTCGTTCCTATTATGTTCCTTATCTTCATATTATACCTCGTGTTACGTTCAGCACTCATCTCATGGGCGCAACGCTCCTTAACCATCTACCATACTTAAACTTTTTGCTTGAACATCACTGCCATATAGCCATAATAAAAACCAATCCCATCAAAAATTCATCACGCCATCAGCCTCCAATCCAGAAATCAGCGTATGTAAAAGCGTCAACATACCACATACATAGCATTCTGTCAACTCACTCACCGACCACCGATGGCGCGCGCTTGCTGCACAAAGATGCTCGATCTCCAGACATCTTGGATAACAGCTACCAATCGATCCAACAAAACAGAAGCAACGGGCACTAAAGGTGTATCACCTCAAAGTTTCATCACATAAGCGCGCGCAGAAACTGGCCAATACATGTTTGAGTATGTTCAATTGCTGATCGAACAGATGAAGTCAAGTAATGATGTGACACGCGACACATCGAAATTGGGCGCTTCGCGGTGATCCTGTTATGTGTCCATGATCGGATCGGACATCACAAAAACGCAAGTTTGTATCAGTGTCAGGGTATAAGCCAATAGGCTCAACAACGGGGTGCACATATATGGCGAAATAATTTCGGAAAGTTGCAGTCCAGGGTTACACATAGTAAGTATATAAAAATTTTTTGTAATATCTCACGTTATTAAAATTATCATTTTACATGATAAATTAACAAAAGTCTATTTGTTTAATACCATTATAAAAAAAAGTAGCATTTCACGATAGGTTTATATACCATTGTAATACACGAAATATGCACCAGCCCAAGTCACGTCTTGCTGTGCGTGCGCAAGGGATGGAGGGATTGCCAGTATCGCGCGTCTAACACTGTAAATCCAAAAATATTTGGAAATAGGAGATGAAAATTCGATATTATGCACCAACTGACCAGATGCCCAAAATGCAAGAGCCACCTGAGCCAATATGGCCGAATACAGGTCTGTATCAGATGCGGATACCTGACTCGTGTCGGAACCGTGAACCTGGACTCGATCATCGTCTCATGTGATTAGAAGCTATAAAAGTTCATTCAAAGGCATCTTTAACTTTTTCAAAGATTCCTTTTCGTTTTTTATCGCCTGAACTGCTGAAGTTTCCGGTATTGCTGGTTTTATCCTCGATCTTCTGCAATTCGGTGAGCAATTCCCGCTCTCGCTCGGAAAGATGTTTTGGAACAGCGATCTTAATTTTTACAAGCTGGTCTCCCTTTCCACGTCCATGCAGCTTTGGCATACCCTTGCCGCGCAGCCTGAGGGTCGAACCTGACTGGGTGCCCGGCGGAATCTTCATCTTCACGTCTCCTTGCAGCGTAGGCACCACCACCTCGTCTCCAAGCGTAGCCTGCGTAAAACGGATCGGCAGTTCGTACAGGATGTTGTCTCTGTCCCGCATAAAGACCGGATCCGGGTCGATATGCATGACGACATACAGATCGCCGGGCGGACCGCCATGCACCCCGTGCTCTCCCTCGCCGGCAACGCGCAGCCTCGATCCTGACTCGATGCCGGCAGGGATCGATACCGAGATCGTTTTGGCGCGGCGTACCCTGCCTGTGCCGTTGTAGGAACCGCATGGGGTTTCGATCACCTTACCTGCGCCGTGGCACTGTCTGCACGGGGTGGAGGTGATGAACTGACCAAACGGTGTCCGCCTTGCCTGACTGACCTGCCCGGTACCCTTGCAGCTTTCGCAGGTCTTTGGGGAGGTGCCCGGTTTTGCGCCGTTCCCGCTGCATGTGTCACAGGTTTCGGTGCGCATCAGCCTTATCTTTGTTTCTGTGCCGTGCGCGGCGTCCGCAAGTGGTATGTGCAGATCATACCTAAGATCGGAACCCCGCTGCGGAACCGTTCGCGGACCATATCCGCCAGCACCGCCGCCCCCACCAAAAAACGTCTCAAAGATGCTTTCAAAGCCGCCACGTCCAAATCCACCGACCCCCATGTCTCCGAATATATCCTCGAAATGGATGCCTCCAAAGATGTCCTCGGCTGAGTACTTCGCATCGATGCCGGCGTGCCCGAACTGGTCGTATCTTTTCCGCTTTTCGGGGTCGGATAGCACGCCATAAGCCTCTGATATCTCCTTGAACTTCTCTTCTGCATCAGGCGATGGATTTCTGTCAGGATGGTATTGCATCGCCAATTTTCTGTATGCTTTTTTGATCTCCTTCTCATCGGTGCTCTTTGAGACCCCGAGCACTTCATAATAGTCTTTTTTCTCTGCCATACGATCTGTTACCTCTGTTTTCCAGTGGGAACGGACATTTCTTACGTATAATAATGTGTGTGCGTACGTTAAATTAACTGTTGTACAGTACTTCCGAAACTACCGAGTTCCGAA
>DTYY01000261.1 GCA_012961645.1 Methanosarcinales archaeon
GGTTGAGTTCATGTACTCGATGGGCGATTTCTATTTCCTTGAGATGAATACGCGGCTGCAGGTGGAGCACCCGATAACCGAGATGGTGACCGGGATTGATATCGTCAGAAAACAGATAACGATCGCAGCCGGCGGGAGATTGGACCTGGGACAGGAGGATATCGGCATCAATGGATGGGCGATCGAGTGCCGGATCAATGCAGAAGATCCGTTGAACGATTTTGCTCCGTCTCCGGGAAGGATCGTACGATACCGGTCGCCCGGAGGTCCTGGGATCCGGGTTGACAGCGGCGTGCATACCGGTTACACGATCTCCCCGTTCTATGACTCGATGGTCTCCAAACTGATATCATGGGGGCAGACGAGGAGAGAATCGATAGAAAAGATGATTAGAGCGCTGTACGAGTATATAATCGTCGGCGTTTCGATAAATGTCCCGTTTCACAAGGCAGTGCTCAGAAACCCGCACTTTATGAACGGCGAACTCTCGACACACTTCATTGAAGACTTTGATGTGTTGACACAGGTGAGGGCGGTGGTTGAAGGCGAGAGGGAGAAGGGGGCAACACTTGCTTCTGCCATAGGCGCCAATGACCGGAAGATTGCAGCCATAACCGCCGCTGTGAAAACATATATTGCCAATCAGGAGATGAAATAGTTTAATATGCAACCAAAAGAAAAAATTCTGGAAATACTCAAAGAAGAGCACGGTGAATTTGTTTCAGGGGAATATCTCTCAGAAACGCTGGATATCTCGCGCACGATGGTATGGAAACATATCGAGGCCCTGAGAGACGGCGGCTACATCATCGAGTCGGTCACCAGCCAGGGTTACCGGCTCAAGGAGATACCTGACCGGCTGCTGCCCGCCGAAGTCAAACAGGATCTCATGACTGCTTTTGTTGGTAAAGAAATATACTATTTCGATGAAATAAAATCCACCAGTGTGAAAGCTAAGGAACTTGCTGCAGACAACCCGGATGGAACTGTTATAATCGCAGAAAAGCAGCTTGAAGGCAGAGGAAGGATGGGGAGGGGATGGTACTCTCCACCTGGCGGGATCTGGTTCTCAATGATCCTCAAACCAAAAATCCCTCCTGATCATGTCCATAGATTGACGCTTGTTGCTGGAGTTGCTGTTGCAGAGGTTATAAACGAGCTTGGACTGAGGGCAGAGATAAAATGGCCCAATGACATACTCATCAATGAAAAGAAGGTCTGCGGAATCCTCACCGAGATGGAAGCCGAGTTAGACGTAGTGAACTATGTGATCGTTGGAATCGGGATCGATGCCAACATCGATCTTAACATGCTCCCACCGATCACCATGCTGCAGACAACGTCCCTGAGAGAAGAGCTTGGGGAGGATGTTGACCGGATAGTCCTTATCAGGAACATTCTTGAGTCTTTTGAGCGACATTACACCGCCTTTGTAAAGGGGGATTTTGATTCGATCCTGAAGAGCTGGAGAGAGCACTCGACCACCATCGGGCGAAGAGTAAGGATCGTTACAAGGTTTCGGGCGATCGAAGGGGAAGCTGTTGGCATCGACCATGACGGAGAACTGATAGTGGAACTGGACGACGGAACGGTCGAAAAAGAGATCACTGGCACGTGTTATCATATCTGAAGCACGGTACGGTCTAAACGCACATGGTCCGCTTTCACAATGCGTATACTGTCGATGAAAACGTGGTTTTCAGGACTGTGGCTGTCGCTACTGTTTTTGAGATTTTTACGTACCAAGCATTCACGACCCTCCGTGACACCCGATGGGCATGAAAATCAAACCCATTTTCGGAACAAAAACCGAGTGATTTTCGCCGAGTATCGGATTCGCAACATTCGTTTAAACGTGCGCATCCGTGATAAAATTACGAATACTGGTGTTTGTTACGAATTACACGAATTTGGCTGCCACAGAATATAGCGATTTCACTGGGCTTTGGGACAATATTATTCGACCGACAGTCTCACCACTCCGCGACCCGCCTCTGCA
>DTYY01000262.1 GCA_012961645.1 Methanosarcinales archaeon
ATGACTGCCCATTCATACCGGTCTACGAGGCGATAAGGAGTGTCAAGAAGGAGAAGGGCATACTTATCGCCGGAGACATGGGCTGCTCGATACGAACAGCGCCGGTGGGAGTCGTGGATCTCGCTTATTCGCTCGGAGGTGCGATCGGGATCGCATCGGGGATGCCGGGAAAGAGTATTGCAGTCATAGGCGACTATGGTCTCGTGCATTCAGGATTGCAGGCGCTGATCGATGCAAAATCCAAAAGACGTGACGTTCTGGCGATCGTTCTGCAGAACAGAGTTTCGGCGATGACCGGAGGGCAGGAGGTACCCGATGTAACCGGGCTCATCCGTGCATGTTGCGAAGATGTGACGATCATCGATGAGGCTGCTGACCAGTGGTTCATCGCGCAATTGATCGCGGAGAAACTTGCCTTGCGCGGGGTATCGGTGATCGTTGCGTTCGGCGCATGCAGGAGATACGGGTATCTCGATTAGACCTTTTGGGGGGTTGTGGCAGGTCTGGTTTTTTTGCGGCAACTCCAGACTCATGCTAAAGGGCGAAGTCGCGTGCACATCTGGGTGAGCAGTTCCTCTCCACTGGTTGTTCCCCTTGCAATGAGTATATCACCTGCACACAGCACCGTTCTTGCGCCCGGGCTATATATCCACTTA
The DNA here is from genome assembly GCA_012961645.1 of Methanosarcinales archaeon. Lineage (GTDB taxonomy): Archaea > Halobacteriota > Methanosarcinia > Methanosarcinales > Methanogasteraceae > Methanogaster_D. The sequence goes on from DTYY01000262.1 coordinate 657, forward strand.
TCCTTACGTTTAACCGCCATTATATGCATCCCGGTCTCAGTTTCAAGCTTCAACTCGCCGAGTGACTTTTTGGCGGCCGCCGAACCTGGTAAAATTTCCCTTTTGGTGACAACCTCGTCAGACTCGCGCACGGCAATCGCCATGATCGGATGCAACTCGATATCCCGAAGCACTACGTCGGCGATGTCATAAGCAGCATCAGAGATTGTTTCAGAAGCGTTTGCAAGATGAAGAAGCCCGCGGAGCTGATCTACCTCGTCGATATGCTTTGCCGATTCGAGTACCCAGTGCTGGAGTTCGTATTTCATGCCATCCATCTTATCCTCGATGTATTTCACTTCATCGGCGATGTCCTTGTTGTAAAAGAGCATTGCGGAGTAAGCAAGCCCTACCGCAAGTTCTGACATATTCTTCATCTCGACGATCAGGTCAACAGCACGATCGAGATCGGCAAGCACACGCTTAAGCTCGAATGTGGCTCGCTGGTACTGTTTGCAGGTCGCACGCTCAATGAATAGAGGTACACCTTCGTCATGCCCGCGTGCAAAGACCACGTCGCCCGCCATAATTCTGGTGCTGTGGTCAGGATCATATATCCAGCTCTGGTCCCGTCTGATTGCGATCGCCCACATACCGGTCTCGGTCTCAAGTTCGATCTCTTCGAGCGTGCGCCCTGCCATCGGTGACTCTGCGCTGACCGTTGCTCTGGTGAGCGTCTCCTCTGCTCCACGCAGGTCAAGCTTCAGTTCGAGCGGTATCCCGAGATCGAGGAGTGCGATCTTTGCAATATCGCCTGCGGCATTCGAGATGTTCTCAGCAGCGGCGCCAGCCTGCAGCACGCCTGCAAGCGCCTCTGCCTCATCGAGCCGCCTGGCGCTTAACATCATCGATATACGCATGTAGTAATCGAGGGTATCCATCTTCTCTTCGAGGCGGATGACCTCCATTGCGATCTCCCGGTCGTCGTAGATCACAGCCGAGTATGCAAGATCAAGCATCAACTCGGACGTGTCCTTCATGTCGATCAGCAGGTCTTTCGTACTTCTTGTGCAGTATTTGAGTTCCTTTGTCATGTCGTCATGGAACCCGACACTCTAACAACAGCACACACCATCTCCCACCAGGCGTCCCACGCCGACCCTGAGGTCACGCCATCAGGTGGCACGCTCTTCCATTCTCTGGTCGTGGTATCCATCATGATACTCTCTTGGATTCGTCTGATATATAGGTTTCATCGCCCTGCCACGATTGCGCAATGCCACATCATAAGATTGATATCTCAGATGTTTATCTATGTGGAATGAATGAACACGGAACACAACAAAACAGCAGACCACCATGATATGCAACTGGACGATCCGGTCGTGCAGGCAGAGATCACTCCTGCAATGCAGGTGGACGACCTCGTCCGAGTGCTCGGAGGGTGCGGATTTGGTGCAGGGAGGCTTGCGCAAGCCTGCGATATCTACGAGGAGATGCTTGAAAGTGGCGCGACCACAAAGTTCTTCGGACTTGCCGGTGCGATGGTGCCAGCCGGCATGAGGAACATCGTATCAGGCTTGATCAGGGACGGGCACATCGATGTTCTCGTCTCAACAGGCGCAAATCTCGTGCATGACATCGTCGAATCGCTCGGACTGCCCCATTACAGGGGTAGCGAGGTTGTTGATGACAATGCGCTGTACCGCGAGCAGATCGACCGGATATACGACGTATTCGTACCTGAACTGCATTTTACCCGGCTGGAAGAGCACCTGCTTTCTGTATTCGAAGATATGGTCGACCGCATCTCGATCAGGCAGATGCTATCAGATATCGGCAGATCGCTAAACGATCCGGACTCTCTTCTGAGGGCAGCTTATGAATGTGATGTCCCTGTATTCTGCCCTGCTGTTCAGGATTCGATGATAGGACTTCATGCGTGGCTATACCGGCAGACAAACCCGCTGAATGTCGATGTCTTCGCGGATGTCCACGAGTTCCTTGACATCTGTTTCGATGCCGAGCGGTCAGGCGCGGTCTTCACCGGGGGCGGCGTTCCAAAGAACTTTATTCTGCAGGGAACGCTCATGACATCGAAGGGATTTGACTATGCGATCCAGTTAACGACAGACCGACCCGAATCAGGTGGACTTTCAGGCGCAACGCTCGATGAGGCAAAATCATGGGGAAAGATCAACGAAAACGCAAAATCAGTCACGGTATATGCGGATGCAACCATCACGCTGCCGATCATCGTGGCTGCGGTGCGCAGCAGACTATGATACTTCTCGTCTTTTGAGCCATCCAAACCCAGCTTTTGGACAAAATTTACAGTAATACCCCTTGCCTTACGCCGATGTGGCCGCCACCTCTTCCATAATCTCAAGATACCCGCCCCACGGATATCACGCAACGCCACAGGCTTTCGGGGCCCGTGTCCCCCAGTCTCATCATCCGCCGGATCAAGCCCCCTTCCATGGCAGGGTTCATACCGAAATCACGCGATACCAGAGCATCGCCCGCAGAACAGCGAGTCCGTCCCTGATCGGACCAAACTTCGATTCTCCGGTACGCGCCGCGTATGCGATCGGGATCTTCTTGATCCGCAGACCCTGCCGCACCGCCTTTGCCGTGATCTCGGTCTCGATTCCGAAACCATCTGACTCAAGCCCCATCCGCGTGATCGCATCCCGGGTGATGCCCCGAAATCCTGAAAGGTTGTCGAGTCTTGCGCCATACAGTATCCGAAAGAGCGTTCTCGATGCCCGGTCGCCGATTCTGAAGAGGAGGGGCAGCGACCCTTGTGTGAATTCCACACGTTCGCCGATCACGAGATCATAATCCTTGAGCGCATCGATGAACTCGGGGACGCGCTCGACCGGATAGGTGTCGTCTGCATCCAGAAACAGAACATCATCATCCACGTAATCGAAAGCCACCCTGAGCGCGTCGCCTTTGCCTTTCTTATTGTCGAATATGAGCACAGCGCCCATCTGCCTCACGATATCAGCGGTTCCATCGGTGGAGTGCCCGTCAACCACCACGATCTGCTCAGAGCAGACGCTCCTTATCTGATCGATGGTTTTTCCGATTGATTCGGCTTCATTCCTGGTCGGGAGTATGATTGTGACCATGGTAGGGATACCTGATCTGTCTGTTTCATGTGGGGCATGTTTGCAGAACCGCACGATCTACTCGGATTCGATCGTCAGCGCGCCGTGCGGACACGCTGTGATGCAGGTGCTACGCTTAGATGCACTTCGATTCATCCATCGTGAATGTGACTCCATTTACTTGGACACTTGAACTTAAAATCTCTATCCTTACATTGGGTGGTCAATCATAGTTTCTCGAACCCGTCACGAATCGCATTGGCAATTGCTTTTTCGGCGATCCTGTAGAAAATCGTTGTAATCCAGCTTCTACCCCCTGCAGATTTGCCAATCTCCCCTTCCCGACCAAGTCTCTAATCGGTGGCTGCATCCGCAGGGCACTATGAACAACTTCACCGTAGTGTGATCAATCGGAGGGCGGGGTTTTATTCAAACGCTCGATTCCGACGGAGATATTCACGTGGAGACAATTTTATTAGGGATCAAAAAAATAATTAATTATGAACGATCCTCACGTAAAAGCATTACACTACCGAGTTATAGTAGGAAAAGATATCGACTATAACAATGCTCCACCGATGTCCGAAACTACCAATGAGTTTGATCTGTCCATTGATGATGATACTGCAATTTTTGAGATGAATAAACATTACTCGACCGCCGATGAAGCTAAAGAAGTGGTCGATGAATATTTAAGTGCATGGGATATATTGATTGGGTTGGAACATGATCCTGATGACTTACGTTTCGTCTTTGATCGCGCAGATGTTATTGATCGATCACCTCATAAAACTGAAAAAATATGGTGAGCTTGCAAACCCACGTAGCTATTACCGCCACATGTGATACCATTCTTCATGTATCTCGTGGGCGGTATCCCTCCTTTCCCAAGAACTTATAGCGTCAACGGACGCCGAAACTATGTACCTCAGATACAAAGCATATCGTCAGAACCGTGAAAAATTAACTTCTATGGCGTATATGTGCTTGACCGTTCTTGAGGGACGTGCTGCTTGGCGGGACAAAGCGACGGGAAAGAAGCGGGAAAAGGCGGCAAAGCAATACTGCATCGACATTAAAGTTTTGGATACCCTCGGAAAACTTTGTACTGCAAAAGGAGATGCAACAGAAGCCCGCAAATACCCGGAAAATGGGGCATTTACGCCCCTCAACCCGAAGGAAAAGGAATGGATTGTATCAGTTATTAAGATATTAATCTCTCGCGTAGGTGAGTATGGGTATGCACATAGCACTGGGGCTAAACTCAAGCAGATCACGATGGGGGATTTTCCTAAAATCTAGATCTATGGTTACGATTCATGAAAGCGCATCTTTGACACTATAAATACTCATTCTTGATCCTCTTCACCACGAAGAAATCATGTAAGCGCCTCTGCATCACGGTTTTCTTCCCCTAATCTCACGTGTAGCGCCGACAGTCACACGAGCCTATGCATGTGTTTTCATGGAAACATTTATGACGTAGCGCCGACAATTGTGGAGCATGAGACTTCGAGCTAAACCGCGCAGAGGACACGACTATTAGACTTGTTGCCAATTAGCGTTCACTTCCACCAAAAAGTTTTAAATTAAAT
>DTYY01000263.1 GCA_012961645.1 Methanosarcinales archaeon
GCAGACCACGAAGATAACGTAGCAGAAGATGATGAAGAGAATAACCAGAGGGAAGAGATCTGGAAATGTGATGTTGTTCCTCCACAGATCATTCACGGTCCGATCGTGCAGGAGTTGACCCAGGAATCAGCAGTCATCGTCTGGGAGACCGATGAGGATAGCGACAGTACGGTCATGTATGGAAGAACGGCGAGACGGTATGCTCTTGAGGAAACAGACCCAGCACTGTTAAGGGAACACAGTATCACCCTATCGGAACTGGAACCTTCCACAACTTACAACTTTGTGGTTCAGTCAACCGACGCCAGTGGCAACACCGTAAAGAGCAAAGACAGGACCTTTGAGACGCTGCCTCTACCTGATGATATTGATCCAACTGTATCAATCATCGATCCAGGCATTTGTGAGGGGATGGTCACGCTCTCTGCTGAGGTTTACGACAACAGAGGGGTGGAGAGTGTTGAGTTTTTCCTTGATGGTGAGTCTCTATTGACCGACTATTCCTGGCCCTACCAGTTTGAGCTGGATACGGCGGAGTATGAAAATGGACGGCATACGATCACTGCCAATGTATTCGACCTCGTCGGCAACTCTGGCACACATGATCTCAAAGTAGACTTTGATAATCTCAAAGATGTATCTTTTCCCCAGGTCACGATCCTTGAACCTTCTCCGGACAAGGTGGCTGTTCCAGCAGGGAAGGTGACCGTAAAAGCTGAGCTTAAGGATGACACGGGCTTATTGCATGCCCACCTTATCGTGGACGGCAAGAATACGTGGGAGGACTATGCAAACTTCGCAAGCCACCCCAAACAAACAACAGTGACACTTGAATGGGACGCCACGCAAGTGCCAAAGGGTCTGCATACACTTGCAGTTGAGGTTTGTGACATCGATACACCCATAGCTAAGTGGGGTTCTGCAACTCGCCAGGTGGATTTGGTAAGCGCGGTTCCACCTCCAACTCCGCCCCATCTCAAGGTCACGCATGAGATAAAGAGATACGACAACTACTTTGCGATAACTCTGATCGTGGAAAACGATGGGCAGCAAACTGCGGAGAACGTCGAGATTCAGGACTTCTTGCGAGGTTTTCAACCCATATCATCGGTCGAGACGACCCCGGTCAACGCTACGTACGAGGCAAGCTATGACGCTTACAAAAGAGAATGGGAGTGCAGGATTACCAGCAACGAGGATATCCCCAAGATGAGTTCGCGCAACTACGTATATTTCGCTGTGCCTGCACTCTGCGACTCCAATCCACCAGCGCCCAACGCCGGATACCTGACGGGCGTGCACTATGACAGGGACGCCAAGGGCCTCAGGATCCATGACTGGTTCGGTGCTAGCAAGCCCAAGGATGCCTGGTCTGGGGGAGAGTGGAAGCCGATTGCAGATGCGTATGATGAGGCGCTCAACGAGACCAATTACCTGATCGTGACCAACCCCATCAAGCTGTTCGCTTTTGGCCCCACACAGACCAGTGCTGTCAACAGCCTCCTATCTGACATGGCAGAGCTGGCGCGTTACAAGAAGGGTACGCTTGGGTACGTCCATAAGCACGATAAGAATCACCTCAGAGACCTGATCAAACCCAAGGGCGCCTGGGCCAAGGAGCTTCATCCGGAATTCTCAGAGGTCCTCAAGGGGTACCTGCTGATTGTCGGCGAAACCGAGATCGTCCCGACGTGCTACACCTCCGGCTGGGACTATGAATGGAGCGACGGCACTACGACCAACGCGGTGTGGAACACCGACGAACTATATGCCTCCACAACGGGCAGCTCGTATGGCGGCTGGGACCCGGAGCTGGTGGTCGGTAGAATCGTCGGTAACGACCCAGCCGACCTCGCGAACGCGATTAAGGACCAGCATCGAAGAGTGCACAGGGTCGCTGGACTTCGACTACTCGCACGCTCTGGTCGTCAGCGGAACCGGAAACGGTCAGGACAAGATGGTCGGAACTGCCGACGCACTGCAGAAATCGTTGAACGGGAACACGCCCAAGGTCGACACGACAAAGATCCACTGGAAGGACTACACAACAGAAGCCCAGAGGGAAGATGCTTTCTTCAACGCAGACGGCAGCAAGGATCTGATATACATCTTTGACCACGGCTTGCCCGACAGCATCGGCGCTCTGGATACGGGAGACATCAGGAACAAGACCGACTTCAAGGGCACGGCTCCAGTCATATTCGGTACTTCGTGTCTGACGGGCTGTTATGAGGACCACCGCAATCCCAGTTGGAAGGCAGCCGATAACAGCATCCCCGAAGCCTTCCTTGACGAGGGCGCCGGGGTGTACATCGGCTCGACCGAGGTGTCGTCTATCTCCAGAAACGCCGCACTGGGCAAAGTTCTTTTTCCCAAGATGGTCAAGTCGGCGCAGTCCCGGAACCTGCCAGTCGGCTGTCACCTTGCCGATATGAAACGGTCGTATTGGAGTTACGGGAAGAAATACATGTTCTGGGCGTGTGAGTACAACCTGTACGGCGATCCGAAGTTCGGGACCACGGCCGCGCCCACCACGACGACATCAGCACCGTCTGCCAAGTATGTGCTGTTGGATGAGCCAGCAGAAGCCGTCCAAGTCACGATCCCTGATTATCAGGTCAACACCATCGAGAATGTGGACTACGCGGAGATACCTGGCGGTGCCTTCTTGCTCGAAGACGGCAAGCCCCAGGTCCCATGCTACGCAGTCGAACTGGACTATCCTGCAGGCTTTCAGGTTCAGGAAGTGGTATTGGCCGAAAAGAGCGGAGAGCTTCGTGACACCGGCTTGAACCTGCCCATTGTCTTAGAGGAGATCTCGGCTCCACAGGGGACGGACGACGCAGCCACAGACGACGGTCGGGGCTGGTACCCGAGCCAGGACTACCGCTGGTACAGCCAACGCAAACCAGATGGCAGCGCCACTCTGGTCATCGTGGTCTACCCGTTCTTCTACAACCCTCGCACAACAGATGTCAAGTTCTACAGAGACTACAGTTTCGTTGTAGACTATGTTGTCACAGGCGTCTCGATAACCAGCCTCGCCACTGACGCGCGTGAGTACGAACAGGGTGAGACTGTGACGCTAGATCTAAAACTCGTCAATTCTGGCGAGACGCAGGATGTGGTGGTGAGTGCTGTCGTAAAGGAGCATGGCGGTCTGGGCGAGAACGTCGATGGATTACTCCTCGAGATGTTGAAGGAGTTCAGCGGGCAGGCGTCCTTCTCTCCTCAATGGGATAGCGTTGGCTTTCAAACTGGGTATTACGCGGTAGAAGCTATGTTGAAGGATACCAGTGGAAACGTGCTGGACATAAAGACCGAGATGTTCAGGCTTGGCATCTCTTCTGGAGAGATTGCGAGCCTCACCGCGTCGCCAGAATATTTCGATATCGGTGACGTGGTTGAGATCGAGATGGTGTTCAATAACACAGGCACGGTAGACATCAACGGAACCGCGATCATAAGAGTGCTTAACTCAACAGGGGATGCAGCAGAAGAGTTCAGGCATAACATCACTGATCTAAACCCATCAGGATCGATCAGCTTCAGCGATGTATGGGACACATCCGGTGCGGAAGAGGGTTCGTATTACAGCATCATCGGCTATGTCCTGTATGATGGCAAATCTACAGATCCGGCAACGGTCACTGTACAGAACATGATTATGGGTGATCTGAACCGCGACGGTGAGATCACCACCGCAGACGCCGCAATCGCGCTTGGGATTGCAGCCCGCGGCGAATGGGACGCTGCCGCGGACGTTAATTGTGACGGAGAGATCACATCGCTTGATGCTCTCCTGATCCTGCAGGCAGCAAGCCCGGAATCATAAAAGTGAGTTATTGCTTCAACTGATGCATGAGCTCTATGGCTAACACCAAAAGCATCATTTATAAAAAATTTTCCAAATGGCTAAGCTCTTTCATCTCTCCACAATAAGAACATCTTCCATAGTAAGGCTCTATGAGAACAAAATTTTACTATAATCTTATTATGATAAAACCTGAATCGATTGAAAATTTAAAAAGTATTATTGATATTGTTGATGTTGTAAGTAATTATCTTGAGC
>DTYY01000264.1 GCA_012961645.1 Methanosarcinales archaeon
GATAGAGTAGATCGAAAGACCCGGATCGATGATGGGAGTTCTGTTACCGAGACCTCGCCTTCGCCAGTACCGACCTCAGTGCCGCCGCCATCATCCCCTCCACCACAGGCACCGATCTCACCGCCTCCGGTTCCAACCCCTGTTCCAACTCAACCACCGAAGAAGAACAATCTGAAAGGATTTTTTGTATATATTGCGATCGTGTTGTTGCTGATAACGATCATCGGAGTTAGCCTCGCAATGATCTTTGGGGGATTTGACACCCGAGGGTTATATCCTGCCAGAGATCAGGTTGCAGTGATCTATGTGCAGGGGATAATGATTACAGGCGGGCTACCTGATGGATTTGGGGTTGCAACCTCAGAAAATATCTGCAAGAATATCAGGATTGCGGCGAAGGATGATAATATAAAAGCAATCGTTTTGCGGGTGAACAGCCCGGGTGGCTCCCCGGCCGCGGCGCAGGAGATTGCAACCGAGATTACGAAGGTGAAGGAAGATGGGAAGCCTGTGGTGATATCGATGGGCGATGTCGCCGCAAGTGCTGCATACTATATCTCTGCCCCGGCTGACCGGATCCTTGCAAATCCTGACACCATCACCGGCAGCATCGGGGTGGTGTGGGTCTTTGAGAACAGATCGGGATACTATGACGAAGAAGGAATCGAGCACTGGGTTGCGAAATCAGGGGAGTTCAAGGACATGGGGGCTGACTGGAGGAATCTGACCGATGAAGAGAAGGAGTATGCAGGCGCAGTGGTGATGGACGCGTTTTCGAGGTTTGTGGACACGGTCGTAAGCGGAAGAAACATGACCAGAGATGATGTTTTAAACCTCTCTGACGGGCGCGTATATGCAGGTGCGGACGCGGTAGACCTCGGTCTGGTGGACGAGACTGGTAACATGTATGATGCCATCGACATAGCTGCAGAACTCGGAAACATCACAGGAGAGCCAACTATCACGTATATGAACAAACCGTCGATTTCTCAGTTGTTATTCGGAGGAAATGAGCGCATCAGCTGTTATACAGACTCTGATATTCCTGGTTGAGCAGGATTTGCTCAACAGTTCCTATGTAGATCGTGCACGCTCTGCCACGCCTCTGTGCCGGCTGAAATTCGTAGGTGAGCGACTCACCCGACTGCCACATCTGATCGATCACCTGAAGTAGCGTGATTGCTTCGGCACACCCCTCGATCACCCCTATTTTTTCATTCATGATCTGGCATGCGCTCCAGAACGGGCAGGTGTTGCCGATCACAAGCTTAACAGCGCCTCCAGGCGCCGTGGTCATGGTAAGGTCTGGTGGGTCTGGCATCGACTCGACGAAACGGGTGATCACATCCTCCAGCCGGTCAAAATTCTTTGAGGTATCGATTTTTGACCCCTGCAACCATATCCGGGCTGCTTCCTTGATGATCGGATCGAAGAGCACACGCGCATCCCGAAACCGTACGTGTGATACCTCTGCCACCGCCGCAACCAGCGCAGGGCAGGAGAACCCAATAGAGTTCACATCACATTCTGTTCCATTCATATAGACTTACACCCACGTCTTGACATTGTAGTAAACCTCTTCATCAACTTAAATATTGGGATCGAACCAACAACTTTACAATCAGATACCTCACATAGATGCTCAACATGAAATCCAATTCCATAGTGCTTGTATTGCTGCTGGTGGTTGCGGCGATGTTTGCAGGATGCATCGGAGATGACGGGATCGAAGTTACACCAACGCCAGAGCCGACTCTGACGCCAGAACCAACCCCAACTGCGACTCTGACGCCAGAACCAACTCCAACTGCGACGCCCGCACCAACTCTGACGCCAGAACCAACCCCTATCGAAACAGTCCCTCTCAACCCGCCCAAGCCCATATACCTCGATAAGTATGCGATGACACCAAAGACTCCGACGATTCGCGCGGGTGAGGCGCTGAACTGGATCAACAACCAAAGAACCGAGATCGTTGATAACGAAACCACTGGTAGTCCGATGGTCGACTTCATACTTGTGAGTGAGGATGGACTCTGGGAAAATCAGTCGATCAGCTACGGCAGGAAGTTCAAATACACATTCGACACACCCGGCAACTACTCGTATTACTGCCCAGGCTACGGAAATGCGATGCGTGGAACCGTGACTGTAATTTGAGTGTTCGGGTCAGATCGCAAGGGTTTTTGCGAGAGAATGGTTCAGGTGATCTCCGGTGTTTCCTGCCCGATCCTCTGAAGGAATCGGCATAATCTCAAAAGCACTGAATAAGAACTACGGAACGCTGATAGAAGGCATTATCAACCGGATAAATCAGCTTGGGGTATTTAGGGGACGTGTTGGTTGACCGGGAGTTCTTCAGTCTACAATCGATCATAAACTCGATTTGGCAGACATGAATTATTTTATGCCAGCTAAACTCTGAAGTTTCAAACATATGCGAAAAATCGATATCCAGAGCCCCTATTCACATAGTTCCCACCAAAACATTAATCCCCATGTTACCGATTTCGCTATCCAGCAATAAATTTCTGTTTATAAGTCTTTACTATCTTTTAGAGAGTGCCATCTATTCTTGTCAGTGAAAATTACCATCTTTCCAAACCCGTCATAACGTTCTAACTCCCGAATCTTTGAGCCAGTACGCAAAGGCGCGGGCTTTTTCTTACCATCTGGCACCTCGCCAACCTTATATCCGATTATCGCTACGAAATCCTTCTGAATGATCTCATCCACTTCTTTCTCCACGCCACTCTCATCCCTCTCCTTGTCTGCTCATGCAATGAACGAAGCTGCAATGTGCATTTTGAAAAGTACGTCCTCGATATTCACTTCAGAGTTATTGCCCTGGAGAAAGTCAAGTATTACTGATCTCCGAATCCCCAATCCATCAATTATACGGTAGTTTTTTAGGCATCAATCCCATCTACACAAATAAAAGAGAGGATGGATTTGCATGCTTGGATTACATCTACTGCTGGGTTTTACAAACCCACTGAACATAGATA
>DTYY01000265.1 GCA_012961645.1 Methanosarcinales archaeon
TACTTCGCACCCGCTCATAGAAGTGCCAGCCGGTCTTCACAAAGAGAGCAGGTTCCTCAGCCTTTGTGATGGTGATGATGTCACCTGCATGCACTGGCTGCTTGTGCTGCCCATCGATCACGATAGCGGCGCCATCGAAGGCATGTATCGGCTCAACTATGATCTCGCTGTCGGCGCAGACCACCCATGGTCTCGATGACAGCTTGTACGGCGCAAGCGGTACGATGATTACGCCGTCCACCATTGGATCGACGATTGGACCTCCCGCGCTCATTGCATAGGCGGTGGAGCCTGTCGGCGTTGCGATGACGATGCCATCAGCGCGCAGTTTATCGAGTTCGTGATCATCCACCAGAATGCGGAACGCAAACATCTTGGCAGGCGGTGTTGTGACGATCACAGTCGTCACGATCACCGCTTCATTGGTGGCGTATGGTAGGAGATCTCCGTTGACGTGGATCGCAAGCCGCATCCGCTTCTCAACCCGGAAATCGGCTAAAACCTCATCTATCGTTGCAAACGCGTTTTTTGGTGTGGCATCCGCGAGAAAACCGACCGCACCAAAATTAACTCCGAGAATAGGTATCTGTTTCTTGAGTTTCTGGATGGTGCGGAGGATTGTGCCGTCCCCCCCGATGACGATCAGGAGATCAGCCCGTATCTCCTCTATGGGTACGCCACCTGTTCCGAGTCCAGAGGCGGTGTCGCGATCGAATATAATCTTCTCAATCGATGGTTTCGATTCGAGATGACTCTGTATGCGCCCTGCCAACCTGATTGCGTTGGGTTCGTCATACCTCGAAACGATTGCCGCACTTTTTACGATCTCGTCTGTTCTCACCAAAAGAACGCCTCACTGACATACTTGAGCGAGCGCATCACATTAGCCTTTTGTCATGTGTTGCCTTGGATTGAAAGAAGACCTGAAAATAAAAATTGACCCCGCCGGATGTTGCCGGCGGAAATCAAAAACCATATCGTAGATCGCAAAGATCGCACCCTTTAGATCGGTGCATGCCCGTTCTTGTGACAGGTCATACAGTCAACGTCCACAACGATATCCTTGTGCGCGTCGGCATGGCAGTCAATGCATGCCCTTGCTCCAACGTGCTCGATGTGACAATCGGTGCAGTTCAGATCCGCATGTCTGGTCGGATATTTGATGAACTCGTCCTTAGTGTCTTCGTGGCACAGCATGCACTGCTCGCTGGTCACGATCGCACCGAACTTGATCACTGTTGGAGCATGTGGGTTGTGACATGTCAGACAGTCTGATAGTCCTGATCCGTGTTCAAGCCCATGGCAGTCCAGGCATGCCATGGATTCTCCATGATCCTTGTGACAGGAGTAGCACCCATCTCCGATCAAAGGCGCATCATAGCTGTACGTTGTTGGACTCAGCTTCTGGCGCAGAGCCGCGTAACTGGTGTCCTTTGTCGCATGTCCGCCACCGGATGTGGCAAACTCGGTGTACTGGGTCACATGGCAGTCAGCACAGCCATAACTGGTGTCTGCGGTGTGGGCAGGATGACAATCCCTGCAGCTGCCCTCTACCGGCTCGCTTTCATGCTGGTAGTCTCCATGGCACACCACGCACTCTGCATACATCGGCGCAACAGGTGTGTTGTGGCAGCGTATGCATTCGGAAGGTATCATGCCCTCATGCAGTTGCACGCTCTCATGTGCCTCCGCGTGACAGTCTGCACAGTCTCGCAGATACCCTTCGGAACATGGTTTTGCGCGTTCGCCTCTGTGCTCGGGAACAAACGCATTGAAGATACCAGGCCATGCACCTGTCCCTGCCATCTCCTGGGTGAATTCAGGATTGTGACAGCCACCACACTGCTGCATCTCGATCGATGCATCCGAATCAAAGACGATGATCGAGATGATGACCAACCCAAGAACCAGCAACATCAGCACGGCAAAGAATTGGGTTTTGTTCATGGTATGTTCCTCAACATTATCATAAGATGATAATTAAACCACATCAAATTCCTATAAATATGTTTCGGCGTTTGCCACCAGATTGAAATGATGCTGCTCGCAAATATGCTAACAATGGATTTTGAAGAACTGCGCAACATCCTGAAACAGGAGCAGAAACAAAAACTCGCAAAACTCGAGCCCGACTTCTATGAGAACGTGCGCATGTATCTTGATGGGCTCCACGAGGAGCAGAAAACAGCATCTGGTAGAGAAGCCCAGTTCCTTGCCGACGAACTCGAGACAGCGAGCGATCGTCTGCAACGCATCTTCAAACTGCGTATCGGAAAGATCGTCAATCTTGCATCCTTGAGCATAATGGGGGAGATTGGCGGCGTCAAGCATGACATCGATATGATGACGCCGATTGAGCGTGACATCTATGATTCGGTGCTTGGCGCGGTGCGACAGGGCTGGAATGCGGTTGAGCAGGTGATCGCTGGTGAGCCGGTTACATCGGTTACATCAGCCAAACCGGCTACACAGGTCGGACATGTCGAGTCTGGCACGGTGCCGGAAGAGGCAGCCAGCAGACCAGCCGAAGATGCAGGAGAGGTTGGAGCAGTGAATCCCGGCACACCGGATGGTTACACGGTCGTCCGCGTGCTCAAGAACATCCCAACCTTCGTTGGCACGGATGGCTGCCATTATACCCTTGCAAAGAACGATGTGGTGACGCTGCCTGACCTCCATGCAAAGGTGCTGTGCAAGCGAAGAGCAGTGTCTCCGGTTGAGATACCTTCTCCCGGGTTCGGTTGAGATCAATGCCGGATGATGCTGGCGACTTGGGGGGACTTCAAAGCATGATGGTTTGCCCCAGATGTTCACGACACTTTTTCTGGTCAAGTCGAAGAATGCCCAAGCAATCACCGCATCATTGGAAGGTGATAACACCATCCTGATCAACGTCCCCTCCCAAGCTCGATTCTGACCAGCACTGCCTTTCTTCACCCGCTCAATAAACCTTCTGACCCAAATTCACACCACTATCGGGCACGATTTCATGCAAACACCCCGAACGTATGCTTTCGCTCGACCCAGTCGCCATCGCTGTCAGTATCGAACCCATCAGTCCGCCGCTGCCAGGATAACCCCTCTGTCGAACGCATGTAAGCGATGCTTCGATCAACCACCTCGCCATCATGATACAGCAACACCTGCCCGCCGCTGTTATCGAGTTGTATCCCTTTCGTCAGATAATATCCATGCACTTCGATCGTTGTGCCCGGCGGAATTTCGTGCGTGTTACCGTCTTCGTTCCTGAGAACCCAGCCGCCGATGTCAACCGGCTCATCGCCACAGTTGTACAGTTCGGTGGTCTCGTTTCCGCGATCAGCCCCTATCGGATTTGGCATCAGTTCGTTTATGACGATCCTTGCGGTGAATGCGGGTGTGGGTGTATGTGTGGGGGAGGGCTCTGGTTCAGCCGCACATAGATCCACAACCATGAGCAGAAAATCCTGATCTCTGAAGTTATCGGACGGATCCCGGCATGTCACACGTACGCTATGCTGCCCTGTCTGAAGCGGATTGTCTGGATCGAAGAGGGCTCCTCTCATATCGTCGTTGCAGATGATGCTGCCAGGGATCAATCCGTGGTAGGGACCGATCACCGATATGCGCAGCGTCGAAATATCGATTCGTTCATCGAAAGAGATGACAATATCATCGTTTGTACCGATTGGATTGCTGAAAAGCATTATTTCAGGAGGTGTTCTGTCAGGAATCGAATTTTCCTTCCCGGGCGTGCCGATGCGCCCGCATTCGTATCCGAGTGATGTGTACCAGTTATCCGGGTTTGCACCGTTTTCCAGAGAAATTCTCTCCATGGACTGCCCGACATCATCGTTCTTCCCGGCAAACCAGCTTCCATCACGGTTTACGACATCGATCCTCTTTGAGACCTGAGGAAATCCATCGAATAGCTGCAAAACCTCTCCATCATTTTTCAGGGTTAGATTTGCGATCTGATCAGGTTCGCATGTTAATGCACCCCTTTCTGCGATCAGGTAATAACCATGCGAAGGTATGATTGCGCCTGGCTTGATGGTCACCTCGATGCTGTCGTTTGCCGTACCATCACCTCTGGTGATCGTCCAGTTCTCGATGCTGATGGTGCGGTCGAGCGTGTTATATAGTTCGATGTACTCAGCCTCGTCCCACATCACCTCGCCGATCACCACGTCCCACAGCATCGGGTCGTGTGTATGCCGGGTGAGCGGTGTTTGGGAGGGGATGGGTGTGGGGGTAGGAGCAGGAGTGGCTACTGCATCAGTCCTCGCTGCGGCTACGGGTGCCATCGTGTGCAAAGCCACGCGATCAAGGTCGGAATCACAGATTTCGACCGTGAGATCGAGCAAACACTTCCGGGTCCCTGGCAGCGTCCTTTTCTGATCTGCCTGCACCGCAGATTCCATCGAAGACGTTGTTACCCAGAAAGAGACATATTTCTCGGTGCCTGGAGACGCAAACACCTCGAGATCGTACGTTCCTGACGTTGTGATCTCTGTGGCACCGCACGTCCTGTCCCCAATCTTTGCGAGGATGGTGGTGTGTTCGGGTGCAGGAGCCTTATTTATGCTCAGATTTCCATAGAAGCGGAAGGAATCGATCTGCGCACCCGCTTCACGATTGAGATGGTTGGCAAATGCGACGATCACGATCACCATGACTGTCGCAATGCAGATTATGATGCCGATTCTCCGCGTGTCGCGCGCGATCATGGCATATTGATCGGGCATCTACTACTTGTATGTTGCGGAAAAGGAGGGTTTTGGGACGAAATTCACTGATGCCTTTACCTGCGCCAGTCAGGCACCACATCTTTCAAGATCTCAAGATGGCTCACCTTCTGAACATCGTGTGCTACAAGCTTCAACCCAAGTCTCAGTCTCTCATCCGCCGAATCAAGTCGTTTCCCAAAGCGTGCGCGCCAAATCGGCGCTTCACTATTGAATTGACCATTTCCGATATCGAGCGTACATGATACTCTTATAACCACTTCTGCGGATCTTTCCAGGGCAAGAAATCACCCAAATGGCGCAAATCAATTGTAGCTCTGGCTAAGCATTTGTTTATTTGATAAAACAAACAAGCTTTTCCTTCACGCAATCAAGATTTTTTTTGTACTAAAGGGTAGACTTCATAGAGTGCATCAATTAA
>DTYY01000266.1 GCA_012961645.1 Methanosarcinales archaeon
AAGAACCCGATCAACCATGTCGGCAAGATCTACAACCTGCTCTCCAATAAAATCGCATACGAGGCGGCTGAGAACGTGGACGGCATCGAGGAGATACATGTCCGTATCCTATCAGGGATCGGAAAGCCGATCGACCAGCCGCTTGTTGCGAATGCCCAGATCATTCCAGCCAGGGGCGCGAAGATGGGGGACATAAAACCAGAGGTCGAGGCAATCATCGACCGATCACTCGAAAACATCACCGATGTCACAAGACTGGTCGCCGAAGGGAAACTTGCTACGTTCTGAGGTTTCGAAGAGTCTGTGGAGATCTCTGATACTTATCGCGGTCTTCGCAATCTCTGCATCGCTGGCATCGGGCGCCGTGGTGCACGGAACCACGTACGAATGGTCAACGTTCGATGTGCTTGAAAACACAATCGTAGAGGTGGATTCGACACCGCCGCAGTTTATGGTGGCTCCCTTTGGAAGTTACTCGTTTGATCTTCCTGAAGGGACGTACACGATCCGTGCTGCGTATTATCAGGAGAATCTGCTCGAATATTATGCCGAAGAGAATATAACGATTGTTGGGAACGGTGATTTTGTGCTCGATCTCCTGATGTTTCCGCCGATCGAGGAAGAGTTCCTTTATGAGGATATAAATTTCAGCAAGGACCTTTATGACTACGAAGAGCCAGACAAGATCGTCAGTGACGAGGATTCTCGGGTGTCACCAGTATCAACGGTTGTAATCGCTCTTCTTTTCATTCTGATCGCCGGATTCGCTTTTCTCTTGTGGTGGAAGAGTAAAAGTGGTGCTGATGGTACGAAAGGCGAGGATGCTCGATACGAGCCTCCAGAGCCGGATTCCGAATTCGAGGAAGATGGATTGGAGCGATCAGCGGAATCTGGTTGGTCAGGTGAGTCTGAGATCCCTTCTGATCTTCAGGAGGTGCTCTCGGTTATCAGGGATGGTGGCGGAAGAATCAGCCAGAAGGAACTTAGAGCGCGGCTTAAGTATTCGGAAGCGAAGGTGAGTCTGATGATAACCGATCTCGAAGATCGAGGATTGGTCAAGAAGGTGAAGAAGGGGCGGGGAAACGTGATCATACTCAAAGGATCTGTGAAAAATTGATAAACGATCAACGATAGATGAGATAACATGTTCGAAAACATCAGGAGTCTGTTTGACCAATATTCTTTCGGCGTTTCGCCAAATGACGTGATCGTTTTCTTCCTGATCATCTTTTCCACATTGATCCTGCGAAAGCTCGCACTGTATCTATTCGAAAAGAAACTGGCAGAGCTCACCCAAAAAACAAGGACCGAGATTGATGACCTGCTCGTGGCTGCATTCAAATCGCCCATCGGCTACCTCATCCTGGTCTGTGGAATCTATGCTGCCATCACTTCGCTGCATCTGCCAGATCAGGTCGGGGTTTTTAATATCGCAGGATCGCTTCATTTCTTCTTCACGCTCGCATTTACATTCGTATTTCTCCTGCTACTGCTCAACCTGATCGATGTAGTTGCCCATCAACTGTACAAGGTGACGCAGAGGACAGAGACGAGACTCGATGAGCAACTGGCGCCGCTTCTCATAAAGAGCCTCAAAGCCGTTGTGATAACTCTAACGATCCTCTTCCTTATGAATAACCTTGGCTGGAACATCGCATCGCTCCTCGCGGGTCTTGGAATCGGCGGGCTTGCGCTTGCTCTGGCAGCACAGGAGACCGTGAGTAACATCTTCGGATCGATCACGGTCTTTTCCGACCGGTCTTTTCATATCGGCGACTGGATCATGGTCGGCGATGTGGAGGGGACCGTGGAGGATGTGGGACTTCGGTCCACACGGGTACGCAGGTTCGATCAGGCGCTCGTGACTGTTCCGAACAGCAGATTTATCAAATCCGATATCGTGAACTTCACCCGGATGAAAAAACGGAGAATAAAGTTTTATCTCGGTGTTTCGTACAAAACGAGCAGAAAACAGATGGAAGAGGTAGTTGAGGGGATCAAACAGCTCATAAAAGATGATCCCAACTTCGATCACACCTTTTACATGGTTCATTTCACAGACTTTGGTGCGTACTCGCTTGATATCTTCATCTACTGCTTCACAAAGACGACGGTCTGGGATGAGTTCCTTGCGGTTCGTGAGGAGTTAAACCTTAAGATCATGCGCCTTCTTGAAGAGGTGGGTGTTGAGATTGCATATCCCACGCAGACGATCTATCTGGAGGGGCGAAAATCGATAACTGGCAAAGATTTAGTATGAATACTCCCTGTGTCTCCTCATAATACCAAACAGCAATAAGCCTATCGGAACTGCTGCAAGAATATGCGGGTAATATTTGTCCAGACAGGACCGCTCTACCCAGAACTCGATACTTGCGCTCGCCTCCTCCTCACCACACATCACATCCATCGTGATTGCGTGCTTTCCGGGCTCGTAAGCGATCAAGGTGACATCGTACTCCTCGTAATCGCCTGGTTTGATCGATTCATACACAGGTTCAAGATCGCCGTATGCCACACGCACATCATCTGGCAGATGGCTTTTGATGATGACCCTGCTTGTGGTGCCGTTTCCCATATCATCAATTGTTGCATACCCTCATCCTCC
>DTYY01000267.1 GCA_012961645.1 Methanosarcinales archaeon
CATTTTATTTATCTCTTTTTGCACCATTTTTTACCTTTTTTATTACCATTTTATGGAATATTTTGCTTTTCTTGAGAATATCACCGCATCCGTACTTGGATTCTTGCTGCGCATCTTCGGTTTGGAGGTCACCGTAACAGGAAACACCCTGACCTTGGATGGTCTATCGCTCAGGATCATCGATGAGTGCACCGCCATGTTCGGATCGATCGTATACGTTTCCTGCGTACTGGCATATCCGACCGATCTGAAAAAGAAGGGTATAGGCATCGTTTTCGGCATTCCGTGCCTCTATGTGATCAACATCGTGCGGCTCGTCGTCCTTGCTTTTGTAGGGATCTCAAATCCTGGAATATTTGAGTTTGTACACACCTACCTCTGGCAAACGATATTCATCGTATTCGTGATCGTCGTGTGGCTTATCTGGGTGGATCGGGTGGTGAAATGAAGGGTAAGGTCAATTTTCTCGTTAAATTTTTAATACTGTCCACCGTACTCTTTCTGATATGGATTCCACTCGGTAAAGTGTATCTTCTGCTGCTTGCATGGGTATCGAAGTGCGTTCTCTTGATTATGGGGTATAATGCAGGCCTGGTTGTGGATGGCTCACCAGTGTTATTCGTTTACTACGGTCATGTGGCTGTTATGGAGAATGCACATCTCATGAATTTCAACATAATCCCGCTCGTTGCTCTGATTCTTGCAACACCGAGGATCGAGCTGGTTAGGAGGATTACGATGCTTGCAATCGGCATATTTTTGCTTTTCTGTATGCATGTCATCGATCTGGTCTCTCACTTTACAGATTACGAGGTTCTTGTGATCTTCATGGCGGTTGGTGAGGTTGCGGTTCCGTTCGTGCTATGGTTTGTGCTGGCGCACAAGGAGATACTTGGAAACATGCAGAAAAGATAAAAAGAGAAGGGATCATCGAATGTATTCGATGATCGGTTTTAGCGGTTTATCGTATCCCATTTCTATCGGATTTTCCCTGATATTTCTCGAACGGATCGGTACACGCTGCTGGTATGCTTCCGGACCAAGTATCTGAGCCGACTCAACGCCAGTCATGACCGCCATCACGCGCACCACGCCCTCATACTCCTCCTCGATGCGGGCGCCCCATATCACGTTTGCATGTGGGCTGAGTTCGTATGTCAGTGAACTGGCAATCTCATCTGCCTCCTTCAGGCTGAGGTCAGGACCGCCTGTGATGTGTACAAGACAACCGGTAGCGCCGCGATAATCCACGTCCAGCAGAGGGTGGTTCAACGCACCACGAACAACATCGTCTGACTTGTCACGTGTCTTCGATTCACCAAAGAGCATCACTGCAACGCCACCACAGTTCATAACCGTCCTGATGTCTGCATAATCGAGATTGATCAGCGATGGTTTGGTGATCGTATCTGATATACCTTTGACGGTCTCTGAGATCAACTGATCCATGACCGAGAACGCATGTCCCATCGGCAGATTCGGTACATAGCTGAGCAGGCGGTTGTTATCGAGTGCGATCACCGTGTGTGCCGCACTGCTCAACTCAGAAAGACCTTTCTCTGCCTTGATGGTTCGGGCACGTTCCACATGGAACGGTGTTGATACCATCCCGATCACGATTGCACCATTCTCCCTTGCGATATCAGCCACCACCGGCGCAACTCCGGTGCCGGTGCCGCCACCCATACCAGCCGTGACAAAGACCAGGTCAGCATCGGTGAGCATCTCGGCGAGTGTGCCTCGTGCAAGTTCAGCGGCGCGCTTCCCGACATCAGGATCGCCGCCGGCACCAAGCCCTCTCGTTATGGATTTTCCGACAAGAATCTTCTTATCTGCCCTGCACTCATCCAGATCCTGCCTGTCCGTGTTGATCGCAATGATATCCACCCCATCGATACCGATGTCATACATCCGGGTGGAGGTGTTGTTGCCTGCGCCACCGCAACCAACGATCACTATGCGTGGCGTTCCAACCAAATCAACCATATCATCGATAGCCCCATTCTCGCAGGTTGTTTGACGATACAGTTCCTCATTTTCACTATGTTTCAGTGCTTCCTGTATTACTGATTGCATTTCCGTCCCCTCAATGAGATTTCATATGCTCTTATACATCTGACATTTCATTCACAGATGCAATAAAATAGAATCTGATACCGATTGTATATATAGTTATGGATGCACGTGGTTGAGGTTGATTAGATGCCGGTTAATCGAAGATATCACTTTACGCCGATTTTATTTGTGAAATATCCATTTAAAAACTCCAGATCGAATGTATCGGCGATTTCTTTGCCTTCAAACACACCATATCCCGCGCGGATATGCTCACGCATCTGCTTTCCAAGCGCGCATGAGTGTAGCTCCGATTCGAGCAGATGTTTTGCTGATGTATATCTTCGATGGATATCGACCATGTACTGCCCGTTCTCGATATACACGTTGGAAAACGCATCGTTATTCACAAACTTACTTTTGAATCGCTCTGCATGTGATCGCATGTATGCCGGTGGTCCGACATGCTTTCTTAACGCTGGAAGATCTCCTGACACAAGTTCAATCAATAACATGACATTATCTGTGGTTTTGTTTGCAGAATGGATTCCTATGGCGCTTCCAAGCACTGTGAAGTCATTTTCATCAAGTAAACCGATCACTGACTGCCTCATCTTGTACAACTGTGGATAAACGATGTCCTCAACCATATCAGGAATCTCGAACGATATCGCGAGCAGATCGGTGCCTCTTGCATCCATCGCTGCGACGATCTCTGATTTGCACACAGGCTTCGCGGGCTTTGAAAAGAAACACTCGATGGACGGCTCTACCAGAAAGGTTCGTGCTGCGTCCACGAATGTATAGAATTGATCGAGCGATAGCGCAGCTGCGACATTACGGTTCGGGTCGGTGGGATCGATCACAAAGAGCGGCTCCCACACCCCGCCTGATGCACTATAGTGTGCGTTCTGTCGGGCACGCTGTGACGTGGCTACCTCAGGCTCGATCAGCAAACCGTCTCTCCAGTTACAGGCAGCCTCAATCACCTCCA